>JAVHRG010000137.1:0-3485 GCA_036171535.1 Sulfurospirillum sp.
ATTGATCTTAAAGATTGCCATAATGAGCCCTAGCACACCAAAGACAAATGCAAGGACAGAGATTGCCATGACGCCGAGTAAACTTGCCATATTAATGAGTGCTGCGACACCAAATTTACCGATCAAAAAGGCCATTGCACTAAAAGATGCAATAGGGCTTAACCACATCAAAATCGTTAGAATTTTGAAGAAAAAGTTTTGAACAATTTCAAGTGGTTTCAAAATAGTAGCTTTATGTTTTCCACCAAACGCAGAGATCAAAATGGCTAAAACCAATGCCATGGTTAACACTTGAAGTGTATTACCATTAAGAAAAGGCGTAATAGGATCACTTGGAACCGCATTTTTGAGGATAGACCATATAGATCCTACATCACCAGTGGTTGTAAATTTAGCAACACTTTTAGGATCTAAGGAATCAACGGAAAGGTTCATACCATGACCTGGCCCAAAAAGGTTCCCAAAAAGCACACCGATTGCCAATGCAAACGTACTCACGATTTCAAAGTAAATCAATGCTTTTAGTCCAATTGAGCCAACCTCTTTTAGACTTTCAAGTCCAACAATACCTGATATAATCGTCAAGAAGATAATAGGCCCTACAAGCCATTTTAATGCTTGAATAAACCAATCAATTCCTGGCTTTGCTTGCACTGCCAATTTAGGATCGACCATACCAAGAGCAATACCAGCGATAATGCCAAAAACAACCCAAAAGGCTAAGCTTTTTATCGTATAGTGCATCCAATCTTTTTTCTTCACATTCACGGTTTTTTCCACGAAACATCCTTTTCGTTTTTTTATGAATCGATTATAATGAAAAGATATGTCTATATTATGTAGATTTACATGTAAACAGCGCTGTGATATTTTTTACTCTAGAAAACGTTACCAAATGAAACTTTTTCTAGGATTTCTTTTCTGATTCCAATTCAAGTGCTAAAAATTTTCCCGTATAACTTTCTGTTTTTTCAGCATCTCTTGCGACCTCAAAAGGCGTTCCAACCGCGATAATACGCCCTCCGTAGTTACCACCATCGGGTCCCATATCGATCATATAATCTGCATTTTTGATGACATCCATGTTATGTTCAATGACTAAAACACTGTTACCCATATCTGTGAGATGATGTAACACTTTTACCAGTCTGTCCACATCTGCGAAGTGTAAACCCGTTGTTGGCTCGTCTAAAACATAGAGTGTATTGCCTGTATCCTTCTTACTAAGCTCTTTGGCAAGCTTAATTCGTTGTGCTTCACCACCACTTAATGTCACAGCATTTTGACCTAATGTGATGTACCCCAAACCAACATCGGAGAGGGTTTGTACTTTTTGATTAATTTTAGGAATCGCTTTGAAAAATTCAAAGGCTTCATCGACACTCATATTTAAAACATCCGAAATGGATTTGCCTTTGTACTTAATCTCCAACGTTTGTGCATTGTAGCGTTGCCCTTTACACACATCACATTTGACCATAATGTCTGGCAAGAAGTGCATTTCTATCTTGATCTCGCCATCACCTTGACACTTCTCACAACGACCGCCTTTGACGTTAAACGAGAATCTACCAACATTATAACCTCGAATTTGCGCCTCTTTAGTTTTAGCAAACAGTGCTCTGATTTCATCCATAACACCCGTATACGTCGCAGGATTACTCCTTGGAGTTCTGCCAATCGGGCTTTGATCAAGATAGATGACTTTATCGAGTTGATCCAAACCGATACACTCTACCCCTGCGACTTTGTTCACTTTTTTGGCACGGTTCAGATACTCTTTGGCAACAGGAAGCAAGGTTTGAAGAATAAGCGAACTCTTACCACTACCACTTACGCCCGTAATGGCGACAAGATTTCCAAGAGGAATTTTAACATCAAGGTTTTGAATATTATTGATCGTGACATGATTCAGTTCGATCCAACGCTCTTGTTTACGATTTTCACGGTAGCTAATCACTTTTGTACCATTAAGGTATTGCGCGGTGAGTGTATTGCTATTTAAAAGTTCCTCATTGGTGCCTTGGAAGACAACTTCACCACCAAACTTTCCAGCCCCTGGTCCAATATCGACAATAAAATCAGCGTTTCGAATCGTCTCTTTGTCATGCTCAACGACAATCACCGAGTTGCCTTTTTTCTGTAAACTGCGAAGTGTTCGGATGAGTTTGAGCGTATCTCGTTCATGCAGACCAATGCTTGGCTCATCCAAAACATACATTACGCCTGTCAAACCACTACCAATCTGTGAAGCAATACGAATACGCTGTGCCTCACCACCACTGATCGTCCTCGCATCACGCCCGAGACTGATATAACCCAGCCCCACATCAAATAAGAAGAAGAGACGTTCTTTAATCTCTTTTAAAATAGGCTCTGAAATTCTTTTGTGTTGTGCTTTCATTGAAGCAAAATTCTTTTCATCTTGGAAAAAGGCAAGACACTTATCGATAGGCATTTCCAAAATATCGGCAATATTTTTATCGGCGATCCTAACGGCTAAGCTCTCCTTTTTCAGACGATACCCGCCACAAGTATCACATGTCTTTTCGCTCATATAATCGCCCAACTCTTTTTCATCTTTGAGCATATCGTAAGCGATTTTGATGACACCTTCCCATTTTCGGGTCAACTTATGTTTTTTCCAAAAGAAGGTCGCATCTTCAACCCCACCATGCAAAATGGATTTTTGTTGGTACTCTTCTAACTCTTCATACGGTATTTTGGTATTAATGCCTGCAGCTTCACAAAAAGCCTGTAAAAATTTAGCGTAAAAACTTTTGTTAAATCCGTAAAAGATTTTAATTGCACCCTCTTCGATACTCACGTGTTCATTGATGATTTTTTTAAGATCCAATGTATAGCGAATGCCCAAGCCATCACATGTCGGACATGCTCCTTTGGGTGAATTGAATGAAAAGGAGAGCGGTTCAAGCGGTTCAAAACTGATTTTACAATCAAAACAGGCTAAGTGCTCACTGTAATGAATATGAGACGTTTTTAGCCCTACTTCTTCGGCATTAGAGATGTCCAGTTCGACTTCGCCATAACTTTCCAAAAGCGCTTTTTCAATGTCCGTCGCAATACGATCTCTGTTTTCATCACGCACTACCACACGGTCAATAATGACTTTAATCGTATGCTTTTTGGTTTTTAAAAGCTCGACCTCTTCATCCAAACGCACCATAACGCCATCAATCAGAGCACGCACATAACCTTTGTGACGAAGTGATTCGATCATGTCGGCAAAACTTCCTTTTTTCTCACGCACCAATGGCGCTAAGATAGACAGTTTTGTCTCAGGAGGCAGTTTTAACACCTGCTCGATGATGTCGGCCACCGACATCTGGGAAATCTCTTTGCCACATAAGTGACAATGCTGTTTTCCCACACGCGCGTAAAGCAGTCGTAAATAGTCATAAATCTCGGTAATCGTCCCCACCGTTGAACGGGGATTTTTACTCGTTGTTTTTTGGTCAATCGCA
>JAVHRG010000138.1:0-3469 GCA_036171535.1 Sulfurospirillum sp.
GTTCCCTGACGTTCGTCTCAAAGTCGAAGACTTTATGAAACTGCTGACGAAGGTTTATCAATCGCACATCAACGCGCCTGTTATCACCACTCGACTTGCGCTCATTACCGGTGAATATATTCGCTTTAATAGTAAAAAATACCCTATTTTTGCAATCTCCATCAAAGGCGAGAACAGAGATCGAAACTATGAAAAAAGTATCGAAGAGATTGGTATCAAAAGTAATTGTACCATTCACTTTGAGCAAGATGAAACACTGATTCACTCAGCATTAGTCTCCTAAAAATCTTTACATGTAAAGTTATTTGGCTTTACATGTAAGATTCATTGATTCTCTAAATTTAAGAGCTTATACACGATCCTCCATCAAATACTTCACCCTCTCCCCTATGTTCTTTCCCCCATTGATACATCAAACTCAAAATTGGAATGACCGTTTCGCCCTCTTTGGTGAGCGAATATTCTACCTTTGGTGGAACTTCATTGTACTGTTCTCTGTGAATAATATTATTGCTCTCCAGCTCTTTGAGTTGTTGGCTCAATGTCTTATGGGCAATCGGTTTAAGGGTTTCTCTTAATCGATTGTATCTTATGACACCAGCTCTACTTATTTCCCACAGGATAATCCACTTCCATTTTCCCTCAAGAATTGACATCGTATAATACATTGGGCATTTTTCATATTTATCGCTAAAATTTTGCACTGTTTTCTCCATTACTTCCCTTTTGGTTAGTATATAACCAAAAAGTGCATTCTATACTTAAGGAATATATTGTTCTATACTTCCATTTATCAAAATATTGAGAAGGAATAGAGATGAAAATTGTAGCCATCAATGGAAGCCCCCGAAAAAATGCCAACACTGCAACCCTGCTTAAACACGCCCTAAAAGGTGCAGACGCACAAGGTGCTCAAACGGAACTGGTACATCTTTATGATTTGAATTACCAAGGATGCGTGAGCTGTTTTGCTTGTAAACTCACAGGTGGAAAATCGTATGGAAAATGTGCCCATAAAGATGAGCTCAAACCGCTTTTAGGAAAGCTACGAGATGTGGACGCTATTCTCTTAGGCTCACCCATTTACTTTGGAAACATCACCGGCATGATGCGTTCTTTTATAGAGCGTTTGGCCTTTCAATACACCGTTTACGATGTCAATTACTCTTCCCTTTTTCCTCGGAAAATACCCATCGGTCTGATGTATACAATGAATTTAGATGAAAAACGAATGCGAGAATGGGGTTACGTTGAAGCACTTCGTGGTCTTGAAAATAGACTTGGCAGTATCTTTGGCTCTTCTGAAGCACTCTATGTCACCGATACTTATCAGTTTAAAGACTACTCAAAATACGAAGTAACCGCTTTTAATGAAGAACTTAAAGCAAAGAGACGGAAAGAAGTATTCCCACAAGATTGTGAAAAAGCGTTTGATATGGGAGTGCGCTTTGCCACCAATGGCGTTTCATCTACTTTTTGCAGTGAGAATGCTCCTCATTAGAGGGATATTTGCGTTTACATGTAAAGTTATTTGGCTTTACATGTAAACAAAAACAAATTAAAAAAATTTACGTACGACTTAGTTGCATAATGATAAACTACCCATCATAAAATTCAAGGTAGATACTTTATGCTCAAAATTCTATTTATAGTGCTTCTTTCATTCAATTTTGCCTCTGCTTGCGCTCTGTGCGGTAATGGGAAAGCCTCTTTTGTCACAGTAGCCATGAAAGCATATCTCGCTGAGGATAAAATCGAAAAAATACATACGCAGTGGAAATTTGACGCAGGTACATCCAAAGACTTTAAACAATTGTACTCAGAAAAAATCCTCGCATCCGATAAAAAGAGAATGTATGATGGACTAGAAAATTACCAAGTACCCTACTTCATGACTTCCATTATCATCAATGGCAAAAATATCGCATTTAAAGCTGAAAATTTCGACTTATCTTTTGATCATAATATCGTCACCATAGAATTTGATATACCCCTTAATTACAGCCTGAATGATAAAAACAGTGTCGAAATTATCTTTGTCGATTCAACCAAAGCGATCGTGTTTCTAGAAAATCTTGACAATCTTGACATTAGCAATTCAACGAATTACACCATTAAAAAGGCCAATGGCTTCAAAGTGATCAAAGAGCTCGTCGCAACCGTCAATTATATTAAACTAGAAATTTCAAAATGAATACCAACTATACGGCTGAAATGGCGTTACTGTTAAAAAATTTAGCGATTCAGCTAGGAACGTTGTTGGAAAACATCAAAAATGAACACAGTATGGTATCCATCGTTTCGCTTTTAACGCTTTCTTTTCTGTATGGCTTAGTGCATGCAGCAGGTCCAGGACACGGTAAAACACTGGTGGCATCTTACTTTACCTCTAATGACAAAAATTATAAAAAAGCTTTGAGCTTGTCATTTATGATTGCAACGGTGCATACCTTTTCAGCGCTAATTTTAACGTACGTTTTATATTATCTGTTTCAAAATATTTTTTCCGTCGCTATCCTTAACATTGCCGATATTGCCACGAAGATTTCAGGCGCTCTCATCATCAGTATCGGTGTGTATTTGATGTATGGGAAATACAGACATTACAAGAGTACAAAAACGCTGCAATGGAGCACTCAAAAAATTGCTTCATGCCATTGTGCCAGTTGTCAAGCGCAAAATTCAACCGATGTGGCTTTGGTCTTAGCCGCTGGACTCATACCCTGCCCTGGTACGATCACGGTATTTTTATTTTCCATTTCACTGGGTCTGTACTGGATAGGCTTTTTGAGCGCTGTTGTGATGAGCCTTGGCATGAGCTCGATTATTGCTTTGACCGCTTTAGCAAGTGTTAAAATTCGTAATAGCTCAAAAAATAGGTATTCTAAGCTCTTAAAATATCTTGATTTTGGGGCAACGTTCATTATTATTATCTTAGGGCTTATCCTCATTTTGAATTAGATGTTAGGAACATATGCAATTAAAGAACTTAAAAAAGGCACACCGTGTTGTTAAAAAATTTTAAAGACAATGTTATTGAAGCAAAAAATTTAAACTTTAAAACCATTATTCAAGATGTAACATTTGACATTAGACGAGGCGATTATGCGGCAATTATTGGACCTAACGGTGGTGGCAAAAGTACGCTCGTTAAACTTATCCTTGGGCTTATTCCCTACGACAATGGCACGATTAAACTGTTTGGACAAGCACCCTCTTTGAGTGCTTTAAAAAAAATAGGCTATGTTTCGCAAGGTATCTCAAAATTGGATGAAAATTTTCCTATTAGCGTTCACGAGGTTGTCAAACTCGGACTCATTGCCAATAAATCTCTTTTTGCAAGGATCAATCAAAAAGATTTGGAAATCATTGATCGCGCTTTAATCAAGATGAATATCGAAGATTTAAAAGATGCCAAAATCAGTGAACTCTCAGGCGGCCAACGCCAACGCGTGATGATCGCCAAAGC
>JAVHRG010000139.1:0-16457 GCA_036171535.1 Sulfurospirillum sp.
GGAACAGAGTCAAAATAATTTTTTAGAGTTTTACATGTAAAGCTTTACATGTAAAACTCATTTTTTCTTAAAGTGTATCGATATACTCTTCAATAGCCACAGCAACGCGTTTTGAAAAAGCAACGGCTTCAACAACCGTTCTAGCTCCTGTTACCACGTCACCTGAAGCAAAAACACCTTCCATTGTCGTACGTCCGCACTCATCCGTCACAACTAACCCTTTTCCATCGACTTCAATCTGTTTTGCAGTTTGAACAATATTATCTTTAGGATTTTGACTAATAGCCACTAAAATAGAATCTGCTTCAAGTAAACCTTCTTCGCCACTTGCATCCGTGCTACTGTAAATAACACCTTTTTCACTAATTTCAATAGGCTGTTTGTAAAGCTCAAACTTGACACCATCTATCTTTGCACATTCAACTTCATGGTGCGATGCTGGAATGTCTTCCATACCTTTACGGTACATAATGATCACTTCACGAGCACCATGTCGTACTGCTGTTCTGGCAACATCCATTGCAACATTACCCGCACCTAAAACGACAACGGTTTCTCCTAAACGATATACCGAAGGATTTTTGAGATAGTCGATAGCAAAATGGACATGCCCTAAGCTTTCACCTTTAATGCCGAGTTTCTTAGGAGACCAAACCCCTGTGCCTATAAAAACAGCTTTAAACTCATCTCTAAAAAGATCACCAATGGTAATGTTTTTTCCGACGGTTATATTAGGGCGAATCGTAACATCTAATTGGCGTAATTTCGTTTCAATCGTATCTAAGATGTCTTTATTGAGCCTAAAATCAGGAATACCGTAACGCAATACTCCACCAATTTTATCATGCGCGTCGTACATGGTAATTTCATAGCCTTTAGCCCCTAAAATAACTGCTAAAGCAATACCAGCAGGTCCACTTCCAATAATCGCAACTTTTTTGCCATTTTTAATCGGTTTTTCAAACTGAAGGTCGTTCATGTAAAGATCGGAAATATAATTTTCAATACTTCCAACACTAACTGCTGTTCCTTTTTTATTGAGGATACAGTGACCTTCACAATGTTTTTCATGTGGGCACACCATGGAACAGATAACCGAAAGGGGGTTGTTGTCAAAAAGCATTTTTCCAGCTTTTTTAATTTCTCCTGCTAAAAAAAGACGAATCATTTCAGGGATGGGTGTTCCCACAGGGCATCCCGTACGACACGATGGCTTTTTACAGCCCAAGCATGTTTTCGCAAGTGTGATGACATATTTATTCATGTCTAACCTTTATAAGAATGTGTATGTAAAAATAATGTCGGAATTGTACCAAAACCATATTAATATTGAAGAATTTTTCGAGAAGAAGAGGGCACTTTTTAAAAAGTGCCCTTCAAGAGAACTTATTTGTAGTTTTCAACAAACGCTTTAATGCGTCCAATACCATCTTTAATCGTAGCATCATCGGTTGCAAAAGAGAGTCTAAAATAACCTTCGCTTCCAAAGCCAAGACCAGGAACCACAGCAACACCTTTTTCTTCTAAGAGCTTCGCACAAAACTTCATTGAATCATTTTCAACGGCTTTGGTATTCACATAGAGATAAAAAGCACCTTCAGGTTTCAAAACCGAAATTCCCTTGATATCATTTAACAAATCATAGGCCATATTGCGGCGACGCTCAAAGGCAGCACGCATTGTCTCGATATCGTCATCTACGACACCATTCAGCGCTGGAAGAGCTGCTTTTTGTGTAATAGAATTGATATTAGAGGTACTTTGACCTTGAAGATCTACAATGGCAGCCACAATCTCTTTCATAGGACACGCTAAATAACCAAAACGCCATCCTGTCATAGCAACAGATTTACTCAAACCATTGACGGTAATAGTTCGATTGAACATATCTTCACTAATCGATGCAACTGATGTGAATTTCAAATGATCGAATAAAATTTTCTCATACATCTCATCAGAAACCACTAAAACATTGGTACCTTTAAGAACTTCGGCTAAACCTTCAAGTTCTGCTTTTGAATAAACCGCTCCTGTTGGATTTGAAGGAGTATTGAAAAGAAGGACTTTTGTTTTAGGCGTAATGGCAGATTTAAGTTGTGCTGGTGTCATTTTAAAACCAGTTGCTTCATCTGTCTCTATAAACACAGGTGTACCACCAGAGTATTTAACAATTTCAGGATACGTTACCCAATAAGGTGCAGGGATAATAACTTCATCACCCTCATTGAGAATCGCTTGAAAAATGTTAAACAACGAGTGTTTTGCACCAACGTTGACTACAATTTGAGAAGGCTTGTAATCGAGGTTATTTTCACGCTTAAGTTTGCCAGCAATTGCTTTAAGCACTTCGGGCGTACCTGCAACAGCAGTATATTTTGAAAAACCATTTTGAATGGCTTCAATCGCGGCATCTTTGACACGTTTTGGTATGTCAAAATCTGGTTCACCTGCCGAAAAGCTAAGAATATCTCTTCCTTGAGCTTTAAGATCTCTTGCTAAAGCCGTAATAGCCAAAGTTAAAGAGGGTGATAAGACTTGGATTCTTTTTGATAGCATGAAACATTCCTCTATAAAAATATCGTGCAGATTATAGCGAAAAATCAACCGTTTTTCTGAAGTTTTCTTTTAATTTTTCAAATAAATGATACAAACATCTATTCTACCCACGGAGCTTCACGATAAACGATTTTAAAGACAGGATTTTTCAAAGTACTTTCTATCATATGCGCAAATTTCAAGATGCCACGATAGCCTACATAATTTTTTTCTTTTTCTTTATCCATATTGATAAAGGGGATTTTTGTTTGAACCGCAGCATAGATATTGTCACTGTTTGTAATCAGAAGATGAATCTTCTCTTCTTCAATGAGATTGGATTGTTCATTCTCTGGCTCATACATAAACATTCCTTTTCCGAAAAGAAAACCAACCGCTTTTTCTTTATCATCTTCGGTTATATTTTCAATTGAAGTTGCAACAACATGCATATCTAAATCTCGTAGAATAGGAATATACGCCCACGATAGCATACCTTGTAGATTGATAAGAACTTTTTTTTCATGTAAGCTATCTTTAAAAATTTCTAATTGTTCTTTCAGCTTTTTTTCTTCAGACACAATGACATTTTGTGTATTTCGACTTAATTTTCCATCATTAAAGACTTCAGCAATCGTACGTAATGCATCGGATGTAGAATATTTACCAAAAAAAGAGACATTTACCCAAGGAATTCCCCATATCTCTTCCATTTTTCGCGCCAAGGTTGCGAGTGGTTTGGCAGAAATTAAAATATTGAGTTTGGCTTTATGTGCGTACATAATGGGTTCAACAGAATCACCACTCCCAAAAGTGGTCAGTACACGTAACCCTATGCTCTCAATCAAATCACAATAGGTTTTCATCTCCTCGAAACTGGCATCACAACTGAGTAAATTAACATCATAAGGAGTTATTTCTTTTGGCTCTTTACGTCCTATAAGATGCTCACAAAGTGTCATACTAGCAATTCGTGCTCCAAAATTTTCAGCACCCAAAAAACCAGCCGCTAAAATAGGAACTATCAAGATACCCAACTCTTGCTGCTTCTGTTGTGCAATGGCATTGACATCCTCACCAATAAGCGAAGTAACACACGTTATATAGATAAATATAACTTTGGGCTGGCAAAGATTGGCAATGCGATCCAGTTGTAGCATCAGTTTTGAGGCACCACCAAAGATAATATCATTGAGGTCTAGGTTACTGCAAAAATAGTTTGAACGTTTTTGTTGGGAAGATTTTTCAATGGATGTGGTAAAGCACGTCGAAGATGAATAGATCAGATGCGCACAATCTTCATATGAGCTTAAAAACTTGAACGCTCCTTCTAAAGCGCAATCGCTGATAGTTGCTCCAGGATGGAGTCTCTCACAAATATTCTTTTTCTCTTTATCACCGCTATGCGAACATGAAGACTCATTATAAAGCTCCTTAATTGAAAAAAAACGTGACATCAGATTTCCTTTAATCGTTCATTACTCCAGATATTCTTGCATGCAAATTTCATATTTTTGAATTTTATAGCCTATTTGACGATTGGTTATGCCTAGTTTTTTGGCTGCTTTTATTTTAATGCCACCCGAATCTCGTAACACTCTTATAATGGCTTGTCGCTCCAAATCTTCCAAATCTGCCTTGGTTTCAACTTCTTTGGTAGGAATCTTTGTCTTTGCAGGAAGTACGGAGAGAATGACCTGAGCGTTTACATGTAAAGAAGGTGCAAGAAGAACAATACGTTCCATACTGTTTTCAAGCTCCCTAATATTACCAGGCCATGTGTACTCTTTGAGCATCATTTGAGCATCAGGCAACAAAGTTCGTTCTTTGCCATGACGTCTGCAAAAGCGCTCTAAAAAGTAGCGTGAAAGTAAGATGATGTCTTCACCTCGATCACGAAGAGAAGGGGAGTGAATGGGAATGACATTGAGCCTGTAGAAAAGGTCTTCTCTAAAGCTTCCTTGGCGTACCATCTCTTTAATATCACGGTTCGTTGCAGCCACTATGCGCACGTCAACTTTAATCGTCTTAATGCCACCCAGCCGTTCAAACTCTTGCTCTTGAAGAACGCGCAACAATTTTGCTTGAAGACTCAGACTTAGATCTCCTACCTCATCCAAAAAAAGCGTTCCTTCATTTGCCAGTTCAAAACGACCTTTACGCATCTCTTTGGCATCCGTAAAGGCTCCTCGCTCATGCCCAAAAAGTTCTGTCTCTAAAAGATTTTCAGGAATGGCAGCACAATTGAGCTTGATGTAAGGCTTCTCTTTACGATGACTGTAATTATGAATGGCTTTAGCAATGAGTTCTTTCCCCGTCCCCGTTTCACCGCTAATAAATATCGTTGAATTGGTACATGCCACTTTGCCGATAATCTCTAGAACATATTGAATGACGTGGCTATGTCCTATAATTTCGTTCTGTCTTAATATCTCTTCTTTGTAGTAGAGTTTTTCTTCTTTCAGACGCTTTTTTTCATCATTGATCGTCTGGTAGATTTGTTGTGATTGCGCCATAAGTGAAGCCGTAATGGTTAAGATTGTCACCATCTCTTCAATATTGCAGAGCGACTGTTGAGTCAAACTCACACCCAAAACGCCAAAAAGTTTGTTTTGAGAAAGGGCTGGTATGGCAAGGTAGGAAATCTCACTCTTTTTTAAACTACAACTTTTATTGAGGAAGAGAATGTTTTGGTGGATATTTTCAATCACAACAGGTTCTAAAAATTGAGCACATAGCCCCGTCGCACCTTCGCCCACTTTGTATGTAGCTAAAACTTCTTGACGTTTACTCAGTCCTACTGAGCTTAATACTTCAAGCTCATTCATCTCATCATTGAGTGCATAATAGATACTTTTGTCCATATAAAAATGCCTCTTAAGAAGGCTAAGTGTCTTCTCAAACGCCATTTCAATACCAAGTTCACTCCCTTTTAATGCAAGTGCAATTTCGTATAAAACTCTGAGCTCTTGATAGCGTGGGCAATCTTTGATAGGGCTGATGCAAATCGTATCCACAGTGTATCTCCTCTCGTGTGATGAATGCCACTTTAACGTAGTATATTTAAATATACTACGTTATTATACTGCTATGTTTAGAATAGTTAATCACAAAAAAGCCTCTTTATTAAACAATTCACTCTCTTGCGCTATATTTTCTTTAGCGGTAAGGGCGTTAGGTTCAATTTTAAAGACAGAAACAGCTTTACCATCGTGGGTAGAGCGATACTTTTCAATCAAACTTCCTGATAATTGATGTTTATAATAATGCGGTGTGTATTTATCCAGCAATTTTTGAAGCACTAAGGCTGATTCTTCCGTATCCGTTAACTTTTGAGCTTCTCCAAAGATTATCACACTGCGATACGCAGTATCCGCATGACATGGAACGGGGTCAATCACAGTGCCATATTCATGAAAGAGGGTAAAACAGACAGAAGGCTTTTGAAGCAAAAGAGTCTCTTTTTTACCACTTCCCATTCCATGAAAATAGATAGCACCTTTGTACCAGACGTAATTGACAGGAGTGGCATAAGGGATGTTCTGTTCATCCACCATTGACACAACACCCACACGTGTCTCGTTTAAAAATGCTTCTATGATTGATTCATCGGTACAGACTCTTTTGGTATAGCGTATTGTATGCATATTTTCCCCTTATGAAGAAGAGAATTTCACCTTTACATGTAAAAGCAAAATTCCCCTGTTTGGTTACCAAACGTTGAGTAACCACTCTTTATTTCTTTTGTATTCCATATCGCGAAAGAGGGTATTGGCGATCTCTTCCGCAAGCCAAATAGCGCCCGCATAGCCCACAACAGGATGACGGTAAAGCCCCGCACGATCAAACGTTGGAAAGCCTACACGTACCATGGGGATGTTATTGTCAATGGCGGTAAATCTACCCTTGGAATGTCCCATGATAAGATCAAGCTGTAAGCCTTTATTTTTGATACGATCTTCAAGCTCCCAAAGATCCGCATTGGTAATAATTTCCATATCAAAATCCACTTTAGATTGAAGATTTTTAATGCGCGCATCTTTTTTATAGCCTGAGTTATCATCCCCCAAAAGTAGAAGCACCGGTTTCATCTCCATATCGATGCAAAACTCCGCCAAACCAATAACAAGGTCAGCATTACCGTAAATAGCAACACGTTTGTCCGCTAAGAACATATGTGCAAGATCAGTAATCGCATCTATGGCAATACCACGCTCTTTAACCAACGCAGCAGGAATAGGCTTGCCCGTCATCTCTTTGAGGTGTTGTAAAAAGGTATCGGTGTTGCGAATACCAATAGGCGTAGGGCCTATGATAGAGGGAACTTGAAAATTTTTCTCCAAGTATTTGGCCGCTTTACCACCTTCGTAACGATTGAGTGCAATTGTGCCAATGGCATCGCCCGTGCTTACCATATCTTCCACCGTCGTATCACCATGAGAAACTTCACATTGACCACTTGGCATCAAAGGAGAGTCAAAACTCTCAATCTCAAACAGAATCGTTGCATCAATCTCCATCATTTTTAAAAGATGTTTAAGCGCAGTCACATCGCCAGGATTGACCCAACCCGTAATCAGATTGATCTTACCATTAGGAATACCCATTTTTTGGGCAAACGCTTTAAGCATAGACTCTACTGCAACATCATAACCACTGACCATGCTACCTTTAAAACTGGGTGTATGGACTGGCACAAGATGCACTTCGCGCCCTTCATACTTGTCTTTTAAAAGCCCATTATTGAGCTTATTGATGACACCTTCGATGTCATCGCCTATAATTTCCGTTGAACATGTTGTAATGATCGGGATTACTTTGATATCAGGATAACGCATCAAAAGGACATCCACTGCTGTTTCAACCCTTCCTGTTGCTCCAAAAACAGCACTGTCTTCATGCAAGGATGAGGAGGCAATATCAAAGTTATCTTTGAAATGCTGTGCAAACAGCATTCGGACAAACATAACGCAACCTTGTCCACCATGGACGATTGCAATACAATCTTTGATGCCAATACTAACATACTGTGCGCCACACGGCTGACATGTAAAGATCGGGTTAATAATACCCGTACGATCTTTTGCTCTGAGTTCACATGACATGATTTATCCTTTTTTAATATCGTGCAACTGTCAGCTCTTTATTGAGCGAACCGCTAATCGTGACGTAGTCAATACGTTCTTTAAGCTTCTCCATCAGCACCTTAATACTCTCTTTATCCATCTGCGCAAACCAAGCAAAACGCGCCCTAAATGCCTCCGTTAAAGAGAGTGCATCGACCCAATAACAACGATCTTCTGGAGTCTCTTTTGCAACAGGCTCATCACAAAGGAGTTGCTTTGTTTTACTTAAAACACCTTCATTTTGTCTCTCTCTATCCCAAGACCTTGAGTGAAACTGCCAAAGACAATGCTTCATAATGTAATCTTCCATCTGTGCAATCCTAGAACTTTGTGTCGATTCTGATTGCATATTTACTTTTTCATCACTCATCTTATCTCCTTTAAACAGCTGCTGGCTCGTGATTACGAGACAATTCACTTGGATAGACTTTATCTCTGAGCTTACTCACACAATCAAAATCTCCTGTGTAAGGTCGCTCACCTTCCACATTGGCTTCTTCTGGGCTCAGTTTAACATCAGAGATCATTTGACGTGTCACAAAGCCTTTATCTGTAGCAATAGGATCTCTACTAATGTCAATGCCAGAGAGTTGATGAATAGGCGAGTAAACGGCATTGTAAATGTCTCTTGCAAAACGTACCCACCCCTCATACCCCTTGTA
This sequence comes from Sulfurospirillum sp., assembly GCA_036171535.1. Classification (GTDB taxonomy): domain Bacteria; phylum Campylobacterota; class Campylobacteria; order Campylobacterales; family Sulfurospirillaceae; genus Sulfurospirillum. The sequence continues at coordinate 8,324 of JAVHRG010000139.1, forward strand.
AGGTCCATTATGATAGGCATGCGCATTGAGGTACTGAACACGGCGTTTTTTAGCGACTTCGCCAGGGCGCATACCCGTAAAAATGACATCAGGTTTAAGTGTATCCATTGCCTCAATACCTTCAAGTTCATTGGGATCATCAATGGCAAGCGTTTCAGGTTGACATCTTGCAATGCCTTTTTCCATATCGCCTTGGTGTCCAAATTTAGTGTACAAAGAGATAACGTCTACCCCCATCTCTTCATGAATCACATTCGCCCAATGCCAGAGTTTTGATCCACCAGGCCACAAACAGACTTTCACACCCGTTAAACGTTTTTTATACCAATCAAGCTCAGGTTTCCACCTTGCAGTCTCTTCATCAATGATGGCTTGTGCACGATCTTCCAGTCCAAAGAAGCGTGCGACTTTCATCAAGGAATCTGAAAGTGGTTCAAATCCAAATCCATCAATATCGAGGCGTGGAATGCCATATTTGACACGAAGTTCATTACAGATATACTCAGCTGACCTCGCGCACTCAAGCACATTTAAATGTGCTCCATGCATACTTCTAAGCTCATCGTACGAACCATTACCTGTAAAGCTTGAGAGTACTTGAATACCCATACGCTTGAAGTAGTCACACATCACTTCACAATCGCCTTGAATGTTATAATCCCCTACATAGTTGATCACATAATCACTCGTAATTTTTGGCTCAACCGTTCCTACTTTGTCATTAATCCACGCAATGTTGATTTTATGGTGACCTCCCGATTGACTAGGTCCTGCAAAGCCGGGAGAGTTACAGACAAAGATGTCTTTATCGGGCATCTCTTTAATCACTTCTCTGGCGATCGCTTCCATATCGTCCCCTATCAACGCGGATGCGCAGGTTTGATACACGGTCATACGATTAATTTCAGGATGCGCTTTAAACGCCTCTATAATGTTCTTTTTGAGCAAATCACCGCCACCAAAGACAACATGAGACTCTTTCATGTCGGTGGCATAGGTGTATTTGAGTTGAAAGTTATCATTATCGCTGATGTAACGTTTTGTGTGCCATGTATCATACGTACATCCAACAGGACCATGGCTCATATGAATGGCATCTTTCATTGGAGTACCAATAACGTGCTTAGCGCCACAATACGCACATCCTCGCTCTGAAATGGTTCCAGGAATGGTTAGAAGATGGCCTTCTGGAAGACAAGAGGTTAGATCCTCTCCTTCACCTTTGATCACAACATGTGCTTTTCGCTCAGGAATGCACTTACTACTTTCAAATTCATGATGTGGCATAGCGGGTTTCTCCTTTTGGTGTAGTCAATCATCCTTGCACTAACTGCATGGAATATTCCCAAGGTTTAAAAAGTAAGAAAATGGCTATTTTTAGGGCTTTGAGGAAAGGTTGAAGAGAAATAAACTATGGGTATTTGTACAAAAGTGTAAAGTACTATGTTTACAAAATAGTAAAATGTAAAGCTTATATGTAAAGAAGTTTGAGAGCAAAAAAGGTTAAAGAAGGAAAAGAAGAAGAGTAAACAAACGTAAATGTAGTTTACTCTTTAACAGATTCCAAATAGCATTTGTAAATGGCTTCGAGTTCGTCATCTTTGATTTTAAGATCTTTGTTCGTTGTGAGCACAGCTTCTTCTAAAATCTTGATACGTTTAAACATATAGATGAAAAGCTCTTTGTTAATATCGGGAATTTTATTGTGAGCCATAGGGTTTTTATCACGCCCTTTATCGATAATCCGTGCAGGAACACCTACTGCAGTGGAATCATCAGGAATGCTTTTCACCACGACAGAATTTGAGCCTATACGGCAGTTCTCACCAATGATAATATCACCCAAGATTTTAGCACCCGAACCAATAACGGTATGATTGCCAATCGTAGGATGGCGTTTCACTCCACGATCTAAACTAACACCACCCAGCGTGACACCTTGATAAATCAAAACATCATCTCCAACAATAGCTGTCTCACCGATGACCACACCAAAAGCATGGTCTAAAAAAACACGGCGACCAATCGTGCTAGCAGGATGAATATCAATGTTGGTAATAATCTGCGAAATGCCCATAATTGCGCGTGCTAAGGTTCGAAGCCCTTTTACATGTAAAGCATGGGCAATGCGGTAATTTGCCAAAGCCCACACACCTGGGTAGTTAAAAAAAAGCTCTACTTTAGAGTTGATTGCTGGGTCATGAAGAATCGGTTGGGAAAAATCTTCTTTAATTTTTTCCCACAAGGAGACAGAGTTCATTGCACATTATCCTCATTGTTGATCGTTTTTAGATAGCCGTTGTCATTTAAGAAAAGGTAAATCTCACCTAAGATGTGTTTTTTCTCTTTTTCACTGATACTGTCTGAAGCCTCAATACGGTCATTCAGATTTTCTTGAACCTCTTTGATATCATAATCAAGATCTTCTAAAATATCACTAATACTTTGTGATTCAAGCATATTTTCAATCGTATAACCATCATCATCAATGATAATAGTAGCTTCTGTTGGATGAGTAAAAAGGTTGTGTTTCATACCCAATACTTCTTGATAAGCCCCCACTAAGAAAAAGCCCAAGAAATAGTCACGATTTTTAATGTCCACATCGTGTAAAAAGAGGGGTGTTTCAGTATTAAACCCAATTTCACCATCACTATCGCACGTGATATCCCACAAAGAGGCTGAGCGTGTCGGTACTTCATCTAAACGATCGAGTGGCATCACAGGGAAGGTCTGACCAATGCCCCAGAAGTCTGGTAAACTCTGAAAGAGCGAGAAGTTAACCAAATAACGCTCTTGCACACGATCTTGAATGTCTAAAATCTCACTCAATTTTTTATCAGCCACTAAACCAACCGCTTTTTTAATGATCAGATTAACTAAAATCTCGGTGTTAGAGCGATCTTGTAAATCAATATAACCCAAATCAAACAGTGTCAGTAAGGACTCCATGTGATCAATACTATCATGTAAAAATTCAAGCGCATTTTTACGGTTCATTGTTCCTAATAGATCGTACAGCTCTTGAACAAGGGGAGGGTTAATCTCTTTAGGTCTAAGTTTTTGGTCCGTGTACTCTTGTGAAAAAAGTTCTAAAACAGGTGCAATGAGAACGGCATGATGAGCTGCAACAAAACGACCTGATTCAATGAAAATATCGGGTTCATGAACCCCTTTTTGCGTCGCAATATCTTTGAGCAGATACACAACATCGTTAGCATACTCACTTAAGGTATAGTTTTTATGAAGCGTTGTTTTATGTTGTGAGTATTCAACGGCTAAACCACCACCCAAATTAATGGCACGAAGATGCGTTGCGCCCATACGACAGAGTTCCGCATAAATATTTCCCGCCTCACGAAGTGCTTTTTTCAAAGGAGCAATGTCGGTGATTTGTGAACCGATATGAAAGTGAATCATCGTAAATTTATCGAGTAAGTTGGCATCACGAATCATATTAACCGCTTCTAAAAGCTCGGTGGAAGTCAAACCAAATTTAGAGTTAATACCACCACTCTTTGCCCAAATACCAATGCCTGAGCTATGAAGACGAATACGAAGTCCAATGTTTGGCACGCATCCAAAACGATCTTTTGCAATGGAAATAATGCTCTCAAGCTCATTAAGTCCTTCAATCGTTAGCGTAATGTCATGCCCCATTTCCTCAGCAATAAAGCCTAAAGAGATCATCTCATTGTCTTTAAAACCATTGACCGTAATAGGAGAATCTGGGTTGTTGTATGCCATTGCTAAAAGAAGCTCTGCTTTACTACCAGCCTCTAGCCCATAGTGATACTTTTGCCCTAGAGAAACAAGGTTTTTCACAAAATTAGGAAACTGATTGACTTTAAGAGGATAAACCGCGCTAAAGTTTCCCTCATAACTAAACTCTTTCTTAGCGTCAGCAAAACTTTTATAGATCATACGGATCTGTTTCTGGATTAAATGAGGAAATCTTAAAAGAATAGGGCCACGAATACCGTCTTTGCGAATATCTTGAATAATCTCAATTAAAGAAGGTTCACACCCTGTATTAACTTTTACCTTACCATCTTCGATAAAAAAGTTATCGTTTCCCCATGTTTTAATACCGTAATCCAATGTCTTGCTCCTTAAAAATGCGCAATATTAATAATTTTTTCTTCTTTACTCACAAGATCTTTGATCCAAACTGTCTGCTTTGAAAGCTCGTCTTCACCGATACATACACAAAATTTCACAAAATTTTTATCCGCAATTTTAAGATGATTTTTAAGAGATTTTGCATCATAATCGGTTAGGACTTTTTCCGTCTTTCGTTTACGATCTGCCAGTTCAAAAACAACATCTAATGCTTCATCACACAATGCACCGATATAATATCCCTCGCGTTCAAATTCAGGCATTTTTACCAGTTCCATTAAACGCTCAATTCCCATTGCAAAACCAATGGCAGGTGTTGATTTACCCTCTAAAAATTCAACCAAACGATCATAACGACCACCGCCCGCAATAGCGCTTTGTGCACCAATTTCATTGCTCACAAATTCAAAGGCTGTTTTGGAGTAATAATCAAGACCTCGAACCAATTTTGGATTGACCACATATGCCACGCCAAACTGATCTAAAATTGACTTAAGGGTAGTAAAATCATCTTTACATGTAACGCATAAATTCTCTGTTATCAGTGGAGCATCCGCAAGCAACAGTTTGCAGTGCTCATTTTTACAATCCAGTACACGAATAGGATTGGTAAGCTTTCGTCTTTCGCAATCTTCACATAATCCTTCACGTGTCTCTAAAAAATTGACAAGTTTTGTGCGATACTGTGGCATACATGCAGGACACCCTAAAGAGTTTATTTCCAAGGTAAAGCCAATGCCAAGTGCTTCAAACATCGCTTTAAGCATCAAAATAATCGTTGCATCTTCTCTAACATTACTTTCGCCAAAACTCTCTGCACCGAACTGATGAAATTGTCGCAGTCGTCCTTTTTGAGGCCTCTCATAACGAAACATTGGACCATGATAAAAAAAGCGTCTGTTGCCACCGGCTTTATCAAATTTTTGTTGAATAAATGCTCTTACAATACCTGCAGTTCCTTCAGGGCGTAAACAAACATCGTTTTCACCCTTGTCAATAAACTGATACATCTCTTTACCAACAATGTCGCTGCTCTCACCCACGCTGCGTTTAAAAAGCGCTGTCTCTTCTAAAATTGGCGTTTCCATAAACGAAAAACCATAATTTTGTGCGATACGGGTGCACGTCTTAATAATATGTTGATAAATTTCACTTTGTGGAGAGAGGGTATCTTTCATTCCACGTAACGCATTAATCATTTAAAAATTCCTCAATCTTTTTATAAATTGTTTCAATCTCGCGTGAAGCATCCACCTCTAAAACCTGAATCGGTAAGGTTTTAACAACGCGACGCATTATATCTTGAATCTGTAACAAATAGCTTACACCGCGCTTCTCAATCGTATCTTGCACTTTTGTCCCCATTCTCTCTCTCATCAGCGTTTCATTGGTGAGAAAAAGAACCATTTTTTCAGGATAATTCTCTTCGAGAGCTAAACGGTTCATTTGAAGTAAGAACTCGCCATCTACCTCGTAATGATTGGCACATGCATAGGCAATTCCCGATAAAAAACCACGATCACTAATCACTAAACGCTCGTTGCGTACGGGCTTCACAACAGTGTCATAATGCAATGCTCGATCCGCTAAAAACAAAAAAAGCTCTGCGTTAAAAGAGCCTTTCAGTGCCCCGCCTAACAACAATTCTCGAAGTTTGATCCCTGTAGGTGTGCCACCGGGCTCTTTAGTCGCTAACACTTGATGATTTCTTTGCGCGAAAAGTGCCACTTGGGTGCTTTTCCCCGTCGTATCAATACCTTCAAAAATCACATACATGTAAATCTACTTTGTAAATAAGGTAAAACCATAGGAGGGACTAAATGGGAAACATCGCCACCGTGTTTTGCAATGGAACGAACCACTGACGAGCTAATAAACGCATTTTTGAGGCTTGGCATCAAATAAACCGTCTCAATTTCACTCCACAGGGAAGCATTGGCATAGCCCATTTGGATTTCAAATTCAAAATCACTGACGGCACGTAAGCCTCGTATCATTACACGAATATTTTTTTCTTTTGAAAAACTCACCAGAAGGTTGTCAAAAGGTTCAACCTCGACCCCTTCCATATCTTTAATGGCAACTTGAACCATCTCAACACGCGTGTTGATATCAAAGACAGGGTGCTTCTCTTCTGAAAGCGCTACGGCAACTAAAACTTTATCAAAAAGCTTTTGTGCACGCTTAATGACATCCATATGCCCATTCGTGATAGGATCAAATGTTCCTGGATAGATGGCTACTCTCATGCTCCCTCCCAACGTTGAAAAAGATTGTGTTCAATTCCTAAAAGATCAAACCATTTACCAATCAGAAAATTTTCCATCTCCTCAAGACTTGAAGCCTTTGCATAATAACCAAGTACAGGAGGTGCAATATGTATGCCAAGCATGGAGAGCTTAAGCATATTTTCTAATGCTATTGCCGAAAAAGGCATCTCACGAGGAGCTAAAAGAAGAGGACGTTTCTCTTTGATCATGACTGAAGCTGTACGCGTAAGAAGGTTATCTGCAATGCCGTGTGTGATCTTTGCAAGCGTGTTCATACTGCAAGGAATAATTGCCATAGCATCACATTTAAAAGAGCCTGAAGCCGTCACAGCTCCAACATTCTCATCATCGAGTAAAAATGTATTGGCTTCTTTAGCCAAAACCATTTTGGCATGTTCGGAGATAATAACGTACTTTTCAATTTCTAACGGAAGTGCTTTTATGAAAGAGAGCCCCAGTTCAACACCACTGGCACCACTAATGCCTACAATGATGCGCTTCATTCGAGAATTACCGCTTCTTTAGATGATACAATTTTTGCATTCAAAATTTTGCCTTGTTCTGTTTTAATCTTAACAATATCACCAATATCAGCATCTTCTACAAGCGTTGCTGGCACTTCTATCGCCAAGTCGCCTTCTTTTAAGAGGGCTCTTATACTGTCTTTTTTTGAGAGAGTTTTCTTCACATCAAAATGGTAATCTGCTATCACTTGACCCTCTTTAATACTGGTTTTCATCATAGCATTTTGAGGTATTTCATTTAAGACAGCTCTTGTGGGAATGCCTTCCAAACTCATCCAAATGCTCTCGTAGTCATCATTTGTGAGGATTTTACCGTTAAGCAAATTACGTTTTGCTTTAAATACCATGATCTTAGCGTTCATCTCATAGGCAAAATAGAGTTTTTTTTCTCTGTTCCCCACTTTAAAAATTGCAATAAATGAACCACTGTTTTTTTTGAGTGTGTTTTCAGGAATATGCACATCAACCAACTGATAACGTTTAAAATCAGCAGGCAGTGAATATTTAGTGGAAATGCGTGGTTTTTCGTCAATAAGTACTGAGGGTGAAGCTTCTTGAAATTTTTTCAAAAAAGCATCTTCAAGAGCATCGGACTTGCCCATTAACGTACAATTATGTTTAAAAACAACAACCCCTTCGCTGCTATCAACCACAGTTACATTGAGATCGGATAAAGTAGAGACAAGGACATTGGAGTTAATTGAATACTGCATACGGTCTTTTGGGATTTGGACTAAGATAGGGTCGTTTTTGCCTTGATAGCCAAAGAATGAAGCTTTGAGCTCATCTTGTTCAACGCAATAAATTTTATCAATATAAATTGGTTCAGATGAAAAAAGGGAAGATAAGAAAAGAAGTGAAAATAGAATGGAGCGGGAAACGAGGTTCGAACTCGCGACCCCGACCTTGGCAAGGTCGTGCTCTACCACTGAGCTATTCCCGCAAAACGGACGGAATTCTACCAAAAAAAACCCTTTATGTCAATCTATTTGGACTACAATTGTAGCACAAATAGATTTTAAAGGGCTTAGATAGCAATTTTATACCTTAAAGATAGTGATCTCTTTCTCTAGCTCTGCCGTTGAGAGATTGAGGTTAGTTGAGACACTCATTAAATTATCAGCAATCTTTTTATTTTCATGCGCAAGACCTGTCGCTTCCTCTACACCTTGAGTGAGGTTATCAATCTCTTTGCTGATACTGAGTGCCTTTTCATAG
>JAVHRG010000140.1:0-3423 GCA_036171535.1 Sulfurospirillum sp.
GATAGGCTTTGGATATGACCCAACTCACCCTCTTTTTCAAAACCTTTCTTTTAAATTGGAAAAAGGAAAATGCCTTGCAATCATTGGTAAAAATGGTAAAGGTAAATCAACGCTTCTCAACGTGATAGCAGGAGAATTACCGCTCCAACAAGGCACTCTTTCGTTTCATCCTGAAACAACATTCGCACACTTTGGACAGACCAATATTCAAAGGCTTAATCTTAAAAATAGCATTATTGACGAGATTTATGAAGTGGATCCACTCTTAGGCATTACACGGGTTCGTGCCATCTGTGGTGGTATGATGTTTAGCGGGAAGATGGCAGAAAAAGAGATTAGTATTCTCTCAGGAGGCGAACGCAGTCGTGTCATGCTAGGTAAAATCATCGCAACACCGGCTAACTTACTTTTCTTAGATGAGCCAACCAACCACCTGGATATGTATTCCATCGATTCGCTGTGTGAAGCGATTAAAAACTTTGAAGGCTCTACCATTTTAGTCACGCACTCTGAAATGATGCTTCGCGAATTGGCCGATGCTCTCATCATTTTTCATCAGGATAAAGCTGAGTTTTTTGATGGCAATTACGATGAGTTTTTGGAAAAAATTGGCTGGGAAGAAGAGAGTGAAACGGCGCCTAAAAAAGTAGTCGCCAATGATTATGCCCAAAGTAAAAAACTGCGCTCAAAGCTGATTCAAGAACGCAGTGCCAAACTCTCTCCTCTCAAAAAGCAGATTGAGCAGTGTGAGGCAAAAATCATGAAACTTGAAGAGGGAATGAAGATCAAGAATGAAGCTTTAATTGTCAGTTCTACCAGCAATGACATTGGTGAATTGGGACGCATTTCCAAAGAGCTCAAGAGTGATGAAGCTGAGCTTGAAAAACTTTATGAGCAATTTGAAGCGTTACATGTAAACCACGATACACTTTTCGACACTTACGAAATACAATTGAAAAACATTTAAAATTAGTGTAGAATTGCAGAAAAAGCAAAGGTGAAAAGTATGCGTGACTTAAAAGAGCTCCTTCTTGAAAACGGTTGTTCGAGTGAATTTATTCTTGATGCAATGCGTTTTGAACACCTCTTTACAGGTGACATTGATGCATTCCTCGACAAAGTTGAAGATATTTTAATGAATGAAGAAGAATATGAAGATGACTTGGAAGACGACGAAGATTCGGATGAAGATGAAGACGATCCAATCTATCGAAGTGACTACAACTACGACGGCAATGAAGATAACATCTATTTTGTAGATGAAGACGGCGAAGAAGCTTTTGATGAAGACGATGAGGATGAAGAGTAATCTTCACACATCGATCTTAAATCCTTGTTCAATATAAGGATATTTCAGCCTTATTTTCTTTACATGTAAAGGAAGTAAGGTTTTACAACTCGCATGAATGAGATAGCCATTTTTAGGCTTAATACTTTCAATATACTCTCCTGCACTTTCCCAGTTCAAATGCTTGTCTGACTCAAACCATGGTGTATACGCTGCGTCTAAAAAAAGATGGTCAATCGGTTGGGCTTGTAGATACGCCAGTGACTCCGAGGAGATACTCGCACAATCCGTCAAATACGCCACAATACCTTTACATGTAAAGATCACATACCCATGAGTTAACTTAGAATGAAGGAGCGGAACTGCTACAATTTTCACACCTTCGATCTCTATAGTTTCAAACGGTCGAAGAACTTTATACTGGATTGAGTCTTTATGAATGAAAAGATCACCAAACCCCTGTGAATCATCAGGAATATAGCATGTAATGGCGTCCACTGACTTGCGAAGGCGAATGAGCCCCAAACAATGATCGGCATGAAAATGAGTGAGAAAAACCGCCCTAATACGTGTTGTATTAAACCGATCGCATAAAAAGTCATACCCTGCATCAAAAAGAATGACGCTCCCATCATCCAGTTCTAAATATGCACTGGTGGAGCGATTGCTCACTCCTTTTTCTCTTGCTGCTTCACAAATCGCACAATGACATTGATGCAGAGGAATTCCACCCGTATCGGCGGTTCCTAGAAACTCAAATTTCAAACATGCTTCCTAATCATTGTTCTTTTTTTCTTCAAGCATTTGATTGAGTAAGCCAAAAAGCTTTTTAGATGCATCTTCTGCTGTTTTAAAATAGTTAATAACACTATTAATATCATTTAGACAGGTGCCCTCTTTAACACACTTAATTGCTTGATTAATTTCACTATGTACAATTTTATGCGGTTCTTCTAATGCTTTAAAGGCCGATGTTGCACTGAAATTCTCTTTGCCAACACCTACATACCATTTGCCCAAGCGACAATTTGTATGATCACTTAGCTCTTTATGCTCTTTGTCAAACACCGAACCGTATCCAGAAACTTTGAAGAGAACATGATCAAGTTTTGCAAGTGCTGTGAAGACTTCAAAACTAATGTTTTGAGAGTCATTTTGAATCGTTGTGGCACTTTGTTGTAAAGTATCAAATTCAACTTTAAAGTTTTCAATGTGCTGATTTGACTCTACTGCCACACTTTCAACTTCTTCATTTTGTTTGAACATCACATTGGCATTTTGTTTGAGAACATTGATGTTCATTTCTACTTCAGCCGTCGCTTTTTGTGTACGCTCAGCCAATTTCCGCACTTCATCAGCAACAACGGCAAAACCACGACCATGTTCACCCGCACGTGCTGCTTCAATCGCCGCATTCAGTGCTAATAAATTGGTCTGATCGGAAATATCTTTAATCAAATTGATGACACTCGCAATTTCATCAACACTGCTGTGCAGATTTTCTGTCATTGCGCGTGACTCAACGGCAGAATGAGAAATCTGAGCAAGTGATGCTAAAAGATTAGAGGAAATGGCGTTGAGCGTACTAATGCTTTTAACCGTTGTACTGCTAATTTCTACGATCTCTTTTGAAGCTTCTAAGTTTTGTTCGATATCATGTTGAATCTCTTTAACACTGTTGCCACACCCGCCTAACATACTATTAATAAGTTCTGTTTTCAGGCGATTTTCACTGAGCGTATTTTGCGTCTTTAATTCTGCTTGTAATAACATCTCAATTTTAGCGTTCAAATTTGCATTTTCTTCTTTTAGAAGCTCATTTTCATGACGAAGTTCTAAATTCGTTTCTTGCGATACAGCCTTGTGTATTCCAAACATTTACCTACCTTTTTGTATAATATTCACTCATGATTTTATCGCATTTCACCCATTATACTTCTTATTTTTCGTCATTTATCTTTACATGTAAAAGGGGAAAAGCCTCCTTTTTCACACAAAGCAGGCTCTCACTCTTTCACTCTAGTTAAACTGTCCTAATTTTAGATTGAGATTTTCAGCCAATTTAGAGAGATGATCGGCCGCAGAAGCGATTTCTTCAACACTTCTTGCATTTTCACTGGTAATGGAGTTGATAT
>JAVHRG010000141.1:0-16358 GCA_036171535.1 Sulfurospirillum sp.
CCAGTTGTAACCAAAAGACTTTTACATCACCTTTTTTTAAAACTTCTTCAATCAAGCTATCGGCAACTTCAGGCTTACGAAACATGTTTACCATATCCACACGATGGGGGATATCTAAAAGACTACGGTAAACTTTTTCACCTAAAATCACCTCTTCTTTAGGATAGATCGGATAGATTTTAAACCCATGTTCTTGCAAGTAGTGTGCCACTTTATGGCTATCTTTGGTTGGATCAGGAGATAAACCAATAATGGCAATACTCTTACACATCGAAAAAATGTCTTTTATGCCTGCATCACCAGGCATGCTAATATTTGAAATGTCGCATTCCATTATTGCTCCTTTAAAAAATTTAAGACGTGAGTATAGCACACACAATCTTTTGTCGTGATTATCCATGGTTTTCATCTTTTGATTGTGTTATAATCGTCCGTTTATATATATAAGGAGTGGTAATGTTTCTTAATCAAATCAAGATTAAAACAAAGGGTTGGTTTTTAGCAATTGGTACCTTATGTGGTTTTATGGCAAATATTATATTAGTGTCATTTCTAATTACAGGGACAGAACGACTGATTTTAATCGTTGGCTCAGTCTGTGGAATGGTATTTTTCTTTATTTTTACGCGCGTTATGGTCGTCAGCATGACCAATTCAATCGATGCACTCTCCATCATTACACTCGATCTTGCAAAAGGGAGTGGTGATTTGACTAAACGTATTCAAATTAATTCTAAAGATGAGATTGCAGAGTTATCCCAATACATCAATCAATTTATTGAAAAAATTCATCAAACCGTTGTTGCCTCGACCAAAACATCAACAGAGAGTGCGGCTATGGCAAATCAATTTTCAACCATATCCCATGAAGTGGACAAACGCATGGTAGCAGAGCGCGATTTTGTCAAACAGACAAAAGATTTGGGAGATGCAATGAAAACGACATTGGAGCAAAATACACTCAATGCTTCACAAACCAGTGAAAATATCTTTAATGCGTCTCGAACACTTAATACAACAACGCAAGAGATTAAACGTTTGGTTGCCAATATTCAACAAGCATCTGAAGTTGAATCTCACACATCAGATCGCCTTCAACAACTCAGTTCTGATGCCAATCAAGTTAAAAATGTGTTAACCGTCATCTCGGATATTGCCGATCAGACCAATCTTTTAGCCCTTAATGCTGCCATTGAAGCGGCGCGGGCAGGTGAGCATGGTCGTGGATTTGCGGTTGTTGCTGATGAAGTGCGAAACTTGGCAGAACGTACGCAACGAAGCCTTACTGAAATTAATGCAACGATTAATGTGATTGTGCAAAACATTATGGATGCCAGTGGTCAGATGAGTGAGAATTATAAGTTTATTGAGCAAATGGCAATTAATTCTGAAGAGGTTGAGCTTAAGATTAGCGATACGGAGATTATTATCAAAGAGGCCTCTGATGCTTCACAAATCGCTTCAGAAGTTTCCAAAAGCCTTTCTCAAAATACTGCAACGATTATCAAAAATATTGGTCAGATTTATGAGTCATCCATGCAAAATAGCAATGATGTGAAAAATCTTAACACTTCTTCAGATGACCTTCTCAATCTCTCCAATACACTCGCTTCAAAGCTTGCTCTTTTTAAGATTTAGTCCTTTACATGTAAAAGGGCTAAAGTCGTTTTAAAATAACGCCAGACTCCAAATGCTCGGTATTCGGGAATTGATCGAACAAGGCAAAATGGAGAATGGCGTACTGCTTTGTTAACACTCTCAAATCACGCTTGAGCGTTTCAGGATTGCACGAAATATAGATGATCGTTTCAAATTGAGAGATAAACTCCAAGCTCGCTTCATCCATTCCTGAACGAGGAGGATCAACAAAGACATGGCTGAAATGGTAATCTTCAAGTTTTATGCCCGCTAAGCGGTTGTATTCACGCTCTTTTTTCAGTGCCGAAGTCAGTTCTTCTGCGCTCATACGTAAAAAATCGATGTTGTAGACGTGATTGAGCTCACAGTTGATCAAGGCAGATTTTATAGAAGTTTTTGAAATTTCTGTTGCGAGTACTTTCTTGAATTTTTCAGCCAAAGGAATCGTAAAATTTCCATAACCGCAGTAGAGTTCCAACAAATCCTCACAGTTTTCAAGATGGCTTAACACCCAGCCAATCATCTTTTGATTCATGAAACGATTGGGTTGGGAAAAACCACCCTCAATGATGTGGTAACAATAGGTTTTACCTGCAATTTCAAAACGATCTTCAACAAAGTCCTGACTCAAAATTCGCTTCATACCTCGACTTCGCCCAATGATAAAAATGCCAAACATTTTTTCCAATACTTTGGCTTCTTCATCCCACTCTACATGTAATGGTTTATGGTAAATGAGCGTGACCAAAAGATGCTCTGATGAAGCAAGAAATTCAATTGAAAAAAGTCTCTCACGAAGGAGTGTGGATTTTTCAATTTGTTCTAAAAGCGTGGGCATCAAAGCATAGATTTTTGCTTCTACTTTGGGACATGAATCAATACAAATTGTACCTTTTTTATCCATGGTACCCATAGCATAATGGATTGTATCGCCCTCTTTCCAAATACGAAACTCAGAACGTCCACGGTAGTGTTCGCAAGGTGATGCGAAGAAGTCAAACGCTTTTACATGTAAAGGTTCAAACAAAGAAAGCATATGTGCCCTCTTATGCGCACACTGCGCGTTATAGTCTAATGTATAAAGCGTACAACTACCACATTTTCCAAAATACGAACACTCCATAAAACCCCTTTATTTGTATTATTTTATATATAATTATATGTATTTTTATCTTTCAACGTCTCTAAAGAACGAGAGTAGAAAGAAGACCAATCAATGCACCAAAAAATCCGCCCCAAACAACCAACCAACCTAAATGATCTTTGATGAAATTTTGCACGATCTCTTTCACCATCTGAGGTGTGAGTTCATTCAGTCTTACATCAATCATTTGCTCTATCGTAATGAGCATATCATCACTAAGTGATGAATTTTGTATAGTTTGTGCTATTTTTTGTTGAAATACATCACTTTCGCTGATTTCTAAGATAGCATCTTTGAGTTTTTCACTAAACGGTGCTCGAAGTCCCTCTAAAGCGCCTGCTCCTCCAAACATACCGAGCATTCCTCCAAAAGAGGACTCCATAACGGTTTTGCTCAGAGCATCAAAGGCAGGAGAAAAGTCAACTTCTGCAATAACGGGTGTTAAATCAAGGGTTTTTTTCTCTTTTTCAAAAAAAGTATCCAACTGTTCTTTGGTAAAAAATTGACCCATCATTAAGTTTTTTATGGAAGTTTTAAATGCCTCAAATTGAAGCTGGATAACACCACTCCCATAAAGAAATGGGACTTTTTCAAACAACATATGAATGGCTATTTGGTTTGTGACCGCACCAGAAAAGGCAAATAGCCCCGTCAATAAAGCCCAATGTGCATATGGCTCTGGTACTATAAATGAAACACCAATCAACCCAACACTGATAATATCGGTCCACCAACTTTTATCAATTTTCATCATTTCTCCTTAAAAAAATTGCCATTATACTGTGGCATGTTTTATCTGACGTTTATTAAGTTTCGAAGTGCCTTCTTTTTTCTCTTCTTCTTGAATATAATTGTCATGTAAAAACGAAGGCATTTTTCGTCCACGTACAGTCATAATATCTTCAGTAAGCATTGTTTTTATACTTTTTTCTTCTTGACCCATCTCTTCACAAAGGTAACGAAAAATAAGGTGTGCTAACCGATCCATTGAAATCTGCCATGTCGATTCAGTTTGAGCATAAATCCATTCGCTAAAAGCATAAAATCCTTCATAGACCTTTCCCTCTTTCCATAAATGTATTACACTTTTTTTGAAATTGCCACTGTTATAAACCATATCCCAAAAACGTGCAAAGCGTTTCATCTTTTGCATCTCTTTAAACGGTATGAGGTCATTTTGTAAGATATCGTAGGGTGGTTTGTCAGAATAAACCATACCATAGATTTCATCGTGACGCGAAATCGTTGTGCCAGAGAGTTTTTTGAGAATGCCAATTTGAATCTCACACTGTGTCAGCGAATAGAGCTTGTCTAAATTGTGACCAAAACCTTCCAACCTTTCCCCCGGTAAACCAATGATCAGGTCTACATGTAAATGTGCATGGGTCTCATTTTGTAAAAAAGCAAGATTATCTTCAATTTTAGCAATGTTAAGACGTCGGTGGATGTTTTTAGAAATCTCAGGATCGAGTGTTTGAATGCCAACTTCCAGTTGTAATGCAGCGGGAGGAAACTGTGCTATTTTTTCTCTCAGTGAGCTTGGAAAATGATCAGGAATAACTTCAAAATGGACAAAATAGACTTCTGTTTTAGAAAGAAAAAAGTCCAAAAGTTTGGTCGCATTTTCAATGCTGAGATTAAATGTACGGTCAATAAACTTAAAATTGCGCACACCTCGTTGCCACAGTTTCTCTAGCTCGCCTAGAAAACGCTCTATTTCGATGTCACGTACTTTTTTATCCGCGGAAGAGAGGCAAAACTCACAGGTAAAAGGACATCCACGGCTCGCTTCAACGTAGCAGTAACGGTTTTTGATGTCATGGTCAGTGTAGTAGTCGTATGGCAGTTTAATGGCACTTAAATTGACCATCGGTGCTTTGATAATCCGTTCATTTGGTTTATGACTCGTCAGAAGCGTTTTACAGAGCTCATAAAAAGCGATGTCGCCCTCCCCTTGGATAATGTAGTCTGCCCCGCTAAAATCAACACGATGGGGAAAATGGCTCGCTTCAGGACCTCCCAAAACGATAAGAACATGAGGGGCTACTTTTTTGAGAATGGTGATAAGCTCTTGAACCTCTAAAGCATTCCAAATGTACGCTCCAATACCTACGATTTTGGGATCGTAACTCAGGATTTCTTCTGCGGCATCGGCGACTTGAGAGTTGATGACAAACTCTAAGATTTTCGCTCTGTCTTGAAGTTCTTCAAGATTAGCAAAAAGATAGCGTTGAGCGATAGAAGTATGCGTATAGCGCGCATTAAAGGTCGTTAAAAGAATTTCTTTCATGAAGTACCATTGTTGTTTTTTTATAAAAACGGGTCGCATAGCCGTTAAATATAGATCTATTATTATAATAAAACTTTTTGGTTATCTTGGTTAAAATCAAAATTCTTAAATGTGTCGGGGTGTAGCGCAGCCTGGCTAGCGCGCTACCTTGGGGTGGTAGAGGTCGCAGGTTCGAGTCCTGTCACTCCGACCATTTATTTTGTGTCATACGCTTTTCTTCTCTAATACATTTAAAATTCAATAGCACAGCTGGTTTTTATGGAACCTGAGACGCTTAAAACTTTTCACAAAAGACCTATTGTTATTATTGCACTTCTTACAGCTATTTGTTTAGTAGGCGACTCAATGCTTTACGTTGTTTTACCGACACACTTTGAAGAAGCAGGTCTCTCTTCGTTATGGCAAGTGGGTATTCTCTTATCGATCAACCGTTTAGTAAGACTTCCTCTCAATCCTGTCATCGGCTGGTTATACACCAAAATTAGTGCGCGTACGGGTGTTTTGATTGCCGTTATATTAGCATTTTCAACAACGCTCTCTTATGGTTTAATTCAAGGTTTTATTGGACTTCTTATCGTGCGTTCACTTTGGGGAATTGCATGGGCATTTTTAAGGTTAGGGGCTTATTTTACAATTTTAGAATATGCCACAGATACGACCAGAGGTAAAAGTATGGGGCTTTACAATGGTTTGTATCGACTTGGCAGTTTAGTTGGAATGCTCGTTGGAGGCTTTTTAGCCGATCTTTATGGTTTGCTTTTTACCTCTATTTTATTTAGTCTTATAACGCTCTGTTGCTTACCCATTGTCTTTATTGTCATTAAACCAACATCCCAAGGCATGGTTGCTCATCATACCGAAAATGAACGAAACTTTTCTCTGTGGAGCCATCGCAATGTCTTATCCGTACTCGGCATTGGAATGTTCTTTGCATTAATCTATCAAGGAATTGTGACATCAACACTCTCTTATCTGATTGAAATTCATAATGGCTCTGTTGTATTGATCTTTGGATGTCTTATTGGTGCTTCATCCCTTGCTGGTATACTTCAAGCAATTCGTTGGGGATTTGAACCTTTCCTTGCCCCACTCTTTGGTAGTTTGACAGATGGGAAATCAGGTCGTTATCCTTTGCTATTACTCTCAACCTTCTTGGCGAGCATTTTATTTGCACTTGTCTCCTATGATTTGCCACTTTGGATATGGATTGGTATGATTCTTTTACTACAAGCTACCGCAACATCCCTTACAACCATTGCAGATGCCTTGGCAGCTGATACGGCAAGTAATGGTGCAAAAATAAAAATTATGACAACGTATTCGTTACTGATAGACTTTGGTGCAGCACTCGGGCCGATGCTGGCGTATGTTATGAACCAGTTTGTCCATCCTTATGCTTCTTTTTGGTTCGCATCGTTTGTTTTATTTGGGACAACACTGGTGTGTACTCATAGTTGGATTAAGCAAAAGCGATCATATTAAAATAATTATGTTTACCAAAGCCACGAAAGCGGGATTTTGTCTCTAAAGGTATGAAAATAGTAAGAGGGCGTTAACCCTGTAAATTTTTTAAATTCTTTGATAAAATGTGTCTGATCAAAATAGCCATACTCATAGGCAATTGAGACAAATTTTAGATGCGTTTCCCCTTTTAAAACAGCACTATTCATAACTCTTAATGTTCTGATAAAACGTGCATTATTGTGAATGTGCTTAAAGGATTCACCAAATACTTCAAGATACTGTTTTTGTATCCATCGTTCACTGTAACCACACTCTTTAGATAATAGTTTTAAAGATGAATAGTCGTGTCCATCTTTAAGATAGGTTGAAATATTTTTTTGAGTAAGCTGTTTTTTCGATAACAGTTTGACAAAATAACGTTCAAAAACCTCAATCATCCCATCTCCTGTGGGCATGGCCTCTAACTCTTCAAAAAGCAACTCTCCTTCATGTTTTCCCCATATATCATTGATACTCAAATCTTCATTTCGAATTTCAAAAGGAGAAATACCAAATACTTCATAGAGGACATGTGGGTAGAGTGTCACTTTAAAACTTTTTACCAATCGTTTGGACGATGAGCTCTCTTTTTGAAAAAAGTCCATCCATGTGCCAATGCCACTTTTTACATACGTCCCTTTGTCAATATCGAGCTGAACACTCCCTTCTTCAACAACTTCATTCAAACTTCCATAAAAATCAAAGACAAATTGCGTCATAAAGGATGGGAAAAAGCGTGTTATATACTGCTCTTTGGTATCTTTAACTTCACTGATGATAGAGATATACGAATGGATATAGGGCAAAAGAGATGGATTTTTTGGAAATGCTTTTGCATAATCACCTTGAGGTGGCATTCCCGTATCTACAAACATTCTATTCCTTCAAAAAGCTTAAAATAATCATCGAATTATATACTAAATAATCACACTATTTGTTCGCTTTTTTACTATAAAAATTGATTACTATTGTCTATAATTTCGCTATTCAAACACAATATGGAGATTTAGGATGAAAAATAAGCTTATTCTATTGCTATCTATTTTGCTCACACATTTATATGCAACAGATGATACATCGTTGCAAGTAGGTGTTGGAGTCTCAACGAGTACAAGCCCTTACAAAGGCGTTTCAAGTGTTACGATGCCCTTGCCCGATATTGAGCTTACCTATAAAAGTGCTTTTATTGAAGGCATTAATATGGGATATAACGTTTACGATACCAAAACGTTACAAGTTGGCGTTATCCTACTTCCCGTACTTGCAGGCTATAAAGGTAAAGATAGTAATAACTTAAGAGGTATGGACAATCGCAATATGTCCTTAGAAGGCGGACTCAGAATGAAATACAATTTTGAGAATAGTTTTTTAAGCGGTACTGTTTCGCGTGATGTCAGCGGTACCACAGATGGCTATACCGTTAATGCAGCGTATAACTACACACTTTTTGAGACAAGAAATTCAGGTCTGTCCCTCTATGCGGGCGCAGAATACCTCAGTGATAAGAAAAGCAATTATTACTACGGTGTCAAAGATAAAGAGGCAACCTTCGCACGTCCAAGTTACCATGCCGATGGTGCCCTCAACCCCTTTATTGGCTTAACACAAATCTTTGCCTTTAGTGAGACATGGTCGATCATTGCCAATGTCGAATACAAGAGATTTGACAGCACCATTTATAAAAGTCCTATTGTGGATGACCATTATCAAGTGGCTGGATACTTGTCTATCATGTATACATTCTTACCTTAAGATACATTATTTTCTCACCTAAAAAAGTCCACTAGCTTTTGTTGTGGACTTTTCTATCAATATATGTAATCTCTTTTTTATAGCACTCTTGATTCTCTTTTGTGCTACCATAGGTATAACTTTTCTTATGGGAGGTTATTATGCACTACATTCGTTTCTTCAATGAACTTCATATCGGCGATATTCCCCTTGTTGGCGGGAAAAACGCGAGCCTGGGTGAAATGTACCAAAAATTATCCACCAAAGGCATCAAAATTCCCAATGGTTTTGCGACGACCAGTGAGGCTTACCATCTGTTACTTAACGAAAACGGTATCAAAGAAAAAATTGAAACACTTTTAATAGACTTAGACATCTCAGATACGCTTTCCCTTCAAGAGCGTGGTCTTGCCATCAGGGAGCTTATTTTAGCCGCAACACTTCCTGCCGAGCTTATCAAAGAGCTCCAAAGTGCTTACCATATGCTCTCCCAAGAGTATAACTCAGAAAATATTGATGTGGCCGTACGCTCATCTGGCACAGCCGAAGATCTTCCTGAAGCCAGTTTTGCGGGGCAACAAGAGACATTTCTCAATATCAATTCTCTTGAAAAACTTTTGCAAAGTGTCAAACAGTGTTATGCTTCTTTATTTACGGATCGCGCCATTAGTTATCGAACAAGTCGTGGGTTTGATCATTTTAAAGTCGCTCTCTCGGTTGGTATACAAAAGATGGTACGAAGCGATAAGTCCAGTAGTGGCATTATGTTTACCATCGATACAGAGAGTGGTTCTGAAAATCTCATCTTAATTAATTCTATTTGGGGATTAGGCGAAAATGTTGTGAGCGGAAAAGTCAATGCCGATGAATTTTTTGTCTTTAAACCGACGCTTAAGAAAGGGTTCAATACTATTTTAAAGCGCTCTTTGGGTAGCAAAAAAGAAAAAATGCTTTACAGTGACAACCCTCAAACTATTAATGTACCGACAACATTAGAAGAACAAAATCATTTTTCAATCACTGATACGGAAGTGATGATTCTAGCACATCAAGCACTCATTATTGAAGAGTATTATAAACGTCCAATGGATATTGAGTGGGCAAAAGATGGTAATGATGGTACTCTCTATATCGTTCAAGCGAGACCTGAAACCGTACAAAGCAGACTTAAAAATCATATTTCTATTGAAAAATATGCGCTAAGTAGTACTAAAGATTTGAAGCTTCTCACCTCTGGTCGTGCAGTCGGCGATAAGATAGGCAGTGGAGAAGTCAAAGTTATTCATAAGACTTCTGAATTTGCTCTTTTTAAAGAAGGCGATGTTTTGGTTGCGGATACAACCAATCCTGACTGGGAGCCCATCATGAAAAAGGCTTCTGCCGTTATCACCAATAGAGGTAGCCGTACCTGTCATGCTGCTATTATTGCCCGTGAGATCGGTGTCCCTGCGGTAGTAGGTTGTGGCAATGCAACTGAAGTGTTGAGTAATACTCAAAAAGTAACCGTCAGTTGTGCTGAGGGAGATGAAGGACATATCTATGAGGGTGAAATTGACTTTACATGTAAAACGATAGACCTGAGTTCTTTAAAACAGACAAAGACGAAATTGATGATGAATGTGGGAAATCCTGCTGAAGCATTTAACTTTGCAAAAATGCCTAATGATGGTGTAGGTCTAGCTCGGATGGAGTTCATTATGACCCATTCCATTAATGCTCATCCTATGGCGTTGGTTAATATGCACAAGAAAAATCCTGTGCAAGATGAAGAAGTCATCAGAATATTTATGGCTCCCTATACGGATACCAAAGAATTTTTCTTACAAAAAATTAGTGAAGGGGTAGGCATGATCGCTGCGGCGTTTTACCCTAAACCTGTCATTATTCGTACCAGTGATTTTAAAAGCAATGAGTACCGCAATATGCCAGGAGGTAGAGCGTTTGAGGCAGTCGAAGAAAACCCTATGTTAGGTTTTCGTGGAGCAAGCAGATACTACGATGAAAGTTATAAAGAAGCGTATGCCTGGGAGTGTGAAGCACTTAAACGTGTACGCGATACTATGGGACTGACCAATGTCATCATTATGCTTCCATTTGTCAGAACTCCTGAAGAAGGACAAAAAGTTATCGACATTATGAACGCTCAAGGTTTAGTGCAAGGCGTAAATGAACTGAAAATATATGCAATGTGCGAGATACCGGCCAATGTTATCATAGCGGATCAGTTTTTGAAAATATTTGATGGGTATTCAATTGGATCAAATGACCTTACACAGCTTGTTTTAGGCGTTGATAGAGAAAGTGGGATGATTGCCCATATCTTTAATGAGCGAAATGATGCTGTGACTAAAATGCTGAAAATGGCAATAGATGCGTGTAAAGAAAGAGGAAAATACATTGGAATTTGTGGACAGGCACCTTCTGATTACCCTGAAATTACAGAGTTTTTGGTTAAAAATGGGATAGATTCGATCTCCCTAAACCCTGATTCACTGTATAAAATGCACCAAGTGGTTGAAAACTTGGAAGAAAGTTTACGTTAATTTTGCATTGCGGATAAAGACTCTTCATGACCGAGGAGTCTTTTCTCAATTTCCTCACTCATTGCTTCACGCACACCAATCACGGTTCCATCAAATACGATTGTTACACCAGCAAGAGGATGATTTGCATCTAAAGTAACACGATCTTCAGAAATTTCTATAACTGTATACGAAAGCATAATCTCATCGTCTGCATCTTCGCTAAAGACCATTTCAACATTTTGACCGACTTCAAGATCATCTTCAAACATACTACGCTCTTCAACCAAGACAAGCTCTTGCTTATACTCACCAAACGCATCATTAGGAGACAATTGCATGTGAATACTCTCTCCTACACTTTTACCTTCCAACGCTTTTTCAATTTTTTCAAATATATCGCTGTATCCACCATGCAGATAAACCAGTGATTGTGCACCACTGTCTAAAAGGTTGTTTTCAGTGTCAAAAACAGTGTAGTCGAGTGTTACAAGAGCGTTCTTTGTAATTTGCAAAAGAGTCCTTACATGTAAAAGTGAAAGCCACTCATAACGAGAGTGGCTTTAGGGGGTTAATTGCCGAGTTGATAGTTTTCTATGAGGTTAAAATTGAGATATTTATAGACTTTATCTGTCTTACCAGCAAGTTTCTTAGGTACTAAACTCATATACTCTTCAACACTTGGAAGTCTGCCTAAAAGCGCACAAAGTGCTGCTAATTCGGCACTACCAAGATAGACTTTAGAGTTAGGTCCCATACGGTTGTCGAAGTTTCTGGTTGATGTTGAGAAGACAACGGCGCCCTCTCTCACATTGGCTTGGTTACCCATACAGAGTGAACAACCAGGAATTTCAATACGCGCACCTGAATTTCCAAAAATAGAGTAATAACCCTCAGCAGTGAGTTGATCTTTATCCATTTTGGTTGGCGGTGCAATCCATAGTGTGGTTGGTACTTTGCCTTCTCCTTGAAGAACCTCACCAAGAGCACGGTAATGACCAATGTTGGTCATACAGCTTCCCACAAAGACTTCATCAATTTTCTTAGGACGATTGTCATCCGCAAGAATTTCACTCAGTGTTGCAACATCATCAGGGTCATTTGGACAAGCGAGAATTGGCTCTTTGATTTCGTTAAGATTGATTTCGATGACTTCTGCATACTGCGCATTGGCATCCGCTTTGAGAAGTTTAGGATCTTTGATCCATGCTTTCATTTTGTCAGCTCTTCGTTGCAATGTTTTAGCATCTTGATAGCCTGATTTGATCATCGCTTCAAGCAGCGTAATGTTCGATTTCAAGTATTCAACAATTGGCTCAACATCTAATGCTACTGCACATGCCGCTGCACTTCGTTCAGCTGAAGCATCACTAAGTTCAAATGCTTGTTCAACTTTGAGTTTTGGAAGTCCTTCGATTTCAAGGATTTTCCCTGCAAAGATATTTTTTTTATTTTTCTTAGGAACCGTGAGAAGCCCTTTTTTAATCGCATAATACGGAATAGCATTGACGAGATCACGAAGGGTAATACCGGGTTGCATTTCACCTTTAAAGCGAACTAAAACAGATTCAGGCATATTAAGAGGCATACTTCCTGTGACTGCTGCAAAAGCAACCAAGCCAGAACCTGCAGGAAAAGAGATGCCAATAGGAAAACGTGTATGACTATCACCACCCGTTCCTACGGTGTCTGGAAGCACCATACGATTAAGCCATGAGTGAATAACACCATCACCTGCTGCAAGACTTACGCCTGAGCGTGAAGTGATAAATGCAGGCAAAGTATGGTGAAGTTTAACATCGCTTGGTTTTGGATATGCTGCGGTATGGCAGAAGCTTTGCATCACAAGATCAGCGCTAAAGCCAAGAGCGGCAAGTTCTTTGATCTCATCTCTGGTCATAGGTCCGGTGGTATCTTGACTACCAACGGTCAAGGTGTGAGGCTCGACATACATACCTGCACGCACACCTTCTACACCACAGGCGCGTCCGACCATTTTTTGTGCTTGTGTATACCCTATTCCTTTTTGCTCAGCGGGTTGTTCTGGTTTCGCAAAGATATTCTCTGCTCCCATTCCTAAACTCGCTCTTGCTTTTGTTGTAAGTCCACGACCAATAATAAGAGGAATACGTCCACCAGCACGGTATTCATCTGCTAAAGTATTTGGGGAGAGTTTAAACGTTCCAACGACTTTGCCATTTTTTTCAATTTTGCCCGCAAGTGGATAGACATCAATCAAATCGCCTGTTTCTAACCCTTCCACATTTACTTCGATAGGAAGAGCACCGCTATCTTCTGCAGTATTGAAGAAAATAGGCGCAATCGTTGATCCTAAAATCAAGCCACCTGTTTTTTTATTGGGAACATTGGGGATCTCACGTCCCATAAACCACTGAATAGAATTAATACCTGATTTTCGACTACTTCCCGTCCCTACAACATCGCCCACATAGGCAACCTCGTACCCTTTTGCAATCAATTCTTTAATTTTTTCATTGGAACCAGGGAGTCTTTTAACAAGCATCGCATTGGCATGAAGAGGAATATCACTTCTCGTAAAGGCTTCACTTGCAGGGCTAAGATCATCTGTATTGGTTTCACCTGCCACTTTTAAAACAGCTACGGTAATTTTTTCCGAGATTACTGGTTTTGTCGTAAACCATTCGGCATTTGACCAAGAAGTCATTACCTCTTTAGCATAGGCATTTGTTTTTACTAAAGTTTCGATGTCATTAAATGAGCTATAAACAAGAACAGTATGTTTGAGTGCGTTACAGGCTGCACGAGCTACTGCATCATCTTTTGAGCTTAATGCATCCACAAGAGGTTGAACATTATAGCCACCAAACATGGTGCCTAAAAGCTCTATCGCATGAACAGGAGTTATGGCTTTACATGTAACCTTTTTCTGAGCTACATCGTTAAGAAAAGCAGCTTTAACATACGCAGCTTCATCAACGCCTGGTGGAACTCTGTTGGCAAGAAGTTCACTTAAGAAGGCTTGGTCGCCCTCCTCTTTTTTTATGAGCTCAACTACCTCTGCTGTTTTTTTTGCATCAAGAGGTAAAGGAGGAACACCTAACTTTGCTCTTTCATTCACTTCTGCTTCATACGCTTGGAAAAAACTCATTGTGACTGACTCCTTGTATTATTAGTTAAACAATGATTTCGCGCTGACCTTTAGCATTTTGAGAGGAAAGGATTCCCATTGCTTCCAGTTGCTCTACAATCGTTGCAGCTCTATTATAGCCAATATTTAATCTTCTTTGAATATAAGAAATTGAGCTCTTTCTTTCATTAAGGACAATGGCTTTTGCGTCTTCAAAAAGCTCATCCAACTCACCACTATCTTTACTCCCAGAGGCAGATGAAAATCCCTCTTCATTTTCTTTAAGAAAACTCTCGTCGTATACGACTGGGCGCTGTTTTTTGAGGTATTCAACCACTCGGTCAATTTCATCTTCACTGGTGTATGGAGCATGCAATCGAATGAGTCCAGAAGTACCTGGAGGGGTAAAAAGCATATCGCCATTTCCAAGCAGTGAATCAGCTCCCATGGCATCTAAAATGACTTTTGAGTCGATTTTCTGCCCTACTTTAAAACTAATTCTTGAAGGTAAGTTTGCTTTAATAAGACCTGTTACAACATCAACCGAAGGTCTTTGTGTCGCGACAATAAGGTGAATACCACTGGCACGTGCCATCTGGGCAAGGCGGGCGATGTAAAACTCAACATCTTTACCACTGGTCATCATTAAATCTGCCAACTCATCAATGATAATCACAATATAAGGCAAAGGATCAAGACCAATACTCTTGGCCTTTTCATTATAGTTTTCAATGTTTTTAGTTTTTGAGTGACTCATGATTTGATAGCGTCGCTCCATCTCACTGACCATATTGGCAAGTGCAATAATGGCTTGTTTAGGCTTAGTGATAACAGGTGTTAAAAGATGGGGGATGTCGTTATAAATCGAAAATTCTAACATCTTAGGATCAATCATCAAAAAACGTAATGTATCGGGTGAATTGCGGTATAAAAGAGAAAGTAACATCGCATTAATACCCACACTCTTACCACTACCTGTTGTGCCTGCAATCAGTAAGTGTGGTAACTTTTTTAAATCGGTGACAAAAGCATTGCCAACAATGTCTTTGCCTAGCGCAATCGTCAAGGGTGATGAGGATTTTTTAAAGATGTCACTCTCTAAAATCTCTTTGAGATAAATCGTTTCTATTTTTTGATTAGGTACTTCAATACCGACAACATCTTTCCCCGGAATTGGAGCTTGAATACGAATTGTTTTCGCTTTTAGTGCCATAGCAAGGTCATCTTGAAGTGTTAAGATACGTGAAACTTTCACATGAGGCGCTGGTTTAAATTCAAACGTCGTGACCACAGGCCCTGAATAAGTACGGACAACATCGCCTTCGATTTTAAAACGTCTCAGTTTTTCTAAAAGATCTTGGATTTTTTGGTCAATTTCACTCTCGTTGACATGTATGGCTTTTGCAGGAGGGTTGGCTAAAAAGGAAAGCGGTGGTAATTTAAAATCTTTTGGTTTATCGCATTCGCCTTGGTCAATTTCTGAAAGTAGCTTGGTATTCTCCGCTACTTCACTTAATATCTCGACTTTTTTAGCACTTTTTAGACGAATAAGGGGCTTTTTAGGCTCTTCATTTTCAGGATAAAGAGGCGTGATAATCGCTGGATTTTCATCAGAAATATCATCATTTAAAATGGTTTTGTGTTCACTAAAGGATGTTTGTTTTTTGATATTTTTTGTCTTTTTTTCTTCTAAAACGGATCTTTCTTCATCTTCACCTTTATACTCTTTAATTTTTGTTTTGGTAAATGTTGGTTTCATAAAGGTTAGAAAATCACTAATGCTTGATTCAACAAGCAGTGTCATGGAAAGTAAGAAAATAGCAACAATAAATAGCCAGACACCCATAATACCGATGGAAGCGATCAACATATCAACGATTGATCGACCAAAAGTACCGTTGAGTTCGTTTTTGATAATAATAGATTGAGCCATTAAAAAAGCGAATAGAAGAATTGTTGAAGCAAGGAATACTCCGATGCGACGTTCTGTGAGTTTGCTCTCTTTGTAAAGTGTAAAAGAAGGTAAAATCAACAAAAATGGATAGACAAAAGCAAGATAACCAAACGTATTTTGATTTAATTTTCCAAGATATGCACCAAATTTTCCAACAACAGAAGCATCAGGTAAAATAGTTGCTACTCCTAAGAAAAGGACAATAGCAATAAAAATAATAAAAAAAGTCTCTTTTAAGATAATAGATCCTTTACATGTAATAATTGTATTGATATTATAACAAATTATTACATGTAATCCAGTAGTGACATTGAATTTATCTTCGACATAGTCGATAGCATTGCTTGATATGCGGTATTGATTGATTGGAATTCTAAGTATGCTTCTGCTGTATCAACACCAATAACACTGTCTTGGACGGCTTTGACATTAACACTCAGCGTTTCCGTCCTTGTATTAGCATCCGT
>JAVHRG010000142.1:0-3405 GCA_036171535.1 Sulfurospirillum sp.
ATGAAAAGCGGTGTGTGTGCCTTTTTGCAATCGCTTAAAAGTGCCAACCATTTTCAAGGCACGCTCTCCGCACTTCTTACCAGTGATGAGGAGGGTGATGCGAAACATGGTACCATTGAAGTCCTCAAAGCATTAAAAAATCGCTCTTTACTACCAAACTATGCCATTGTGGCAGAACCTACCTCTGAAGTCGTTTTTGGCGATGCCCTTAAAATTGGTCGCAGAGGTTCTATTAATGGAGTGATTGACATTACAGGGAAGCAAGGTCATGCTGCCTATCCTGAAAAAGCGATTAACCCTGTGCATCAAGTAGCTCCAGTACTGCATAAGCTAGCAGGACATTTACTCGATTCTGGCGATGAGTCTTTTACCCCTTCACAGATGGTGATTACTGACATTAGAGGCGGTATGGAAGTCACCAATGTTACTCCTGGAAATCTTAAAATTATGTTCAATGTCCGCAACTCAACTAAAACCGATGTAGAAAAAATTCGTACTTATGTAGAAGAAGTGCTTCAAGGAATGGATTTCAGCCTTACTCTCAGTCAAAGTGCCCAACCATTTATTACATGTAAAGACTCTTTAATCGTCAAAACACTCAGCAATGCCCTTTTACATGTAAACGGAAAAGTACCTAAACTCTCCACGGCTGGAGGAACCAGCGATGCACGATTTTTTGGAAGCTACGGTATTGAAACGGTGGAATGTGGTGTGGTCAATGATACGATTCATGCCCCCAATGAGTGTTGCCCCTTAAGTGAAGTAGATGCTTTAGTAGACGTATTTAAAAATGTGATTGAAAACTTTAAAAAGGAAGTTCTATGAAGATTGTTTCAACAACCAATGCACCTGCTGCAATTGGTCCGTATTCACAAGCCATTGTTGTGAATGATATGGTATTTACCTCTGGTCAAATTGCACTTAAACCCGATGGTAGCTTTCTAGAAGGTGATGTGGAAGCACAAACCACTCAAGTATTGGAAAACCTCAAAGCCGTGCTTAAAGAGGCGGGAAGTAGTTTGAAAAAAGTGGTTAAAACAACCATTTTCTTAGCAAACATGGATGACTTTGCAAAAGTTAATGATGTGTATGGCTCTTTCTTTAAGGAGAATAAACCTGCACGAAGTACGGTTGGCGTGAAAACATTGCCTAAAAATGCCTTAGTTGAAATCGAAGCGATCGCTGTAAAGTAAAAATTTTATTTTAAAAGTCTAAAGTCAACTTTATTTAAAGTTTTTGTAGGACTTTTTATAATAGAATGTCGCACCCTAAAATCTTAGAGTAGGAAGTTGTTTAACATGACAAAAAATCACTATGACGTCTTGGTCGTCGGTGGCGGAATCTCAGGTGCAGCTCTGTTTTATGAGCTTGCAAAATATACAGACGTTAAGCGTATTGCGCTTGTCGAAAAATATGAGCGTTTAGCAAAATTAAATTCTGCAGGAACGTCAAATTCTCAAACCATTCACTGTGGTGACATAGAGACAAACTATACTCTAGACAAAGCGAAAAAAGTCAAAGAGACTGCTAGCATGATCGCAAAATATTGCGTTGCACATGGGCATGAAGGCAAATTCTTGTTTTCGCATCAAAAAATGGCTATCGGTGTAGGTGATACCGAAGTAGCTTATATGAAAAATCGATACGAAGAGTTCAAAGAACTTTATCCGTATTTGGAAGTATTTGATAAAGAAAAACTTGCCAAAATTGAGCCAAAGCTCATTTATGATCTTGATGGTAAAGAACGCCCTGATAACATCGTTGGTGTTGGTGTTGAAGGTGGACAGTATAGTACCGTTGATTATGGGCAAATGACTGAAAGTTTGGTGAATGAAGCGCAAAAGATTGAAGGTAAAGTGGCTGATGTCTTTTTAAATTCTCAAGTAACCAACATTACCAAACTGGGTGATATGCATGTTGTTATGACTAAAGATCAGACATTTACGGCTGATTTTGTAGTTGTCAATGCAGGTGCACATTCACTTTACCTTGCCCACGATATGGGCTTTGGTCTTGACTTTGCTTGTTTACCTGTTGCGGGTAGTTTTTATATGACAAAGAAAAAAATGCTTAATGGTAAAGTTTACATGGTTCAACATCCAAAACTTCCCTTTGCAGCATTGCATGGCGATCCCGATATTTTAGCCGATGGTTGTACTCGTTTTGGACCAACTGCCTTAGTGCTTCCAAAATTAGAGCGTTATACAGGCGGTACGTATCTTGATTTCTGGCAGACATTACAGTTTGATGGCAAAGTGGCAAAAGTCTTTTATGATCTGATGAAAGATAGCGACATTAGAAATTATATTTTTAGAAACTTCTTATTTGAAGTGCCTAAATTTGGTAAAGAGCTTTTTATCAAAGATGCACGTAAAATTGTTCCTTCCCTTCAGCTGGATGAACTTGAATACGCACATCACTTTGGTGGTGTAAGGCCTCAAGTCATTAATAAAACAGAGAAAAAATTGATGCTGGGTGAAGCAAGTATCAACCCAGGGTCAGGCATCATCTTTAACATGACGCCAAGCCCTGGCGCTACAAGTTGTCTTGGTAATGCCAGACGTGATGTTAGAATCGTTTGTGAATACCTTGGTCGTACCTTTGACGAAGCACTCTTTAAAAAAGAACTCGTTGACTAAATCTTACTGGGGCTTTGAAATAAAGCCCCAAACAAAGCTTACACATGATAAATCCTCTTGACCTTTACGCTAAAATCGAATCTTTGATTGGATTTGATACACAATACGAAAAACTCTACCAAATCTATTTACAACTTTTACACACTTTACATGTAAAGACTATTTTAGATGTAGGCTGTGGCAATGGCACGTTTTTAAAGCACTTGCAACGTGAGCAGTTTGAGGCTTATGGCATTGATCGAAGTGCTGCAATGATTGACCGTTCCCTTGCTTTAGGTGTGAATGCAAGTACCAAAGAGTTAGCAGAGTTTGGGGAAGCTTCATTTGAATGTGTTGTAGCGATTGCTGATGTGTTAAATTACATTTCACCAGCAGAGATAGAATCCTTTTTAGAAGCGGTTGCAAGAGTCTTACCCAAAGAGGGTTATTTTATCTGTGATATCAATACACTGTATGGTTTTGAAGGTGTCGCCGATGGTGTCATGTGTCAAGATAAAGGAAATCAATTTTTATGCGTTGATGCAATATTTTCTGACAAAGAATTGTTGACAAAAATTGTTCTTTTTGAAAAAGAGGGTGAGCTTTACCGCAAAGTTGAGGGTACGATTACCCAATATTTTCATTCACTTTCATTTTTTAAAAAGTTAAAAATGTTCAAGTGCTGTTCTACCAAGCCCGTCACACTTTTTGGCGACGAACCTGATAAAACAATTTTAGTGTTGCAAAAGCGTTAACCCATTTTCTGTAAAAATGTGTTGAGCATTGA
>JAVHRG010000143.1:0-3362 GCA_036171535.1 Sulfurospirillum sp.
CTTATTGGGTATGGGGATGAGTTTGAAATTAATTTTGGGTAGGTACTTATGACATATGCCATACATTTTTTACGTTGGCTTCAAAAACGCTATTCGCCGTCTTCAATTGTTACATCTATAGAGAGTAGTACTTTACGCTCCGGAAGTTTATATACGCCTATGTGGGTTAATACAATGCTTATGGTCAACCGTTTAAGCATAACTAGTGCATACGCATTTAATAAATATTTTCAAAAAGTTAAGATGAATGCCAGGTCTTTGCATGATGAATTGATGCGAATTAATACGATAACGCGCATTGAGCAAACTAATAATAATATTTATGCCTATACGCGAGCAGAATTCGAAGTGGAAATAAGCATAGAACATCTGCAATTTAAATTGGTCAAAAGTACTTTGGAACTCTACGATTGGGGAGATATGCTGCAGAACTGTTTATTCGGTTTTAATGAGCGTATCATAAACAAGCGTTGTTTGATAATAGGGGTACATATTGATGATGTTCTGACGTATGCAGTGGAGTTTGATGGAAAAACTATTCTTCAGGCATATGGAAAATACAATGAATACATACCGGATAAGGATATGAGCTATATTGAGAAATGGGTAGACAAGGCATCGGATTGTTTAAAAAATTGTATATATGGGTCATTTATATCGAATCCAAATGTACTTGCTGAAACTGAAGAACAAGACGATGATTATATTGATGATTAATTATTAGATGAATTTGAAGATGAAAAGGAACGTTAATGACGAAGATTAAATTATTGTATCAATTTCAAAGAATCAAAATAAAGTTTATACGGCGATACGTAAATAGCCGATACTTTGATGCTATAAAAACAAATGACCATAAAAAACTCAAGCAAATTGTCACGTTGTTTCCGCACGTACTCAAATCGAAAAATACACTTGGCTTAACTGGTCTAATGCAAGCAGTAGCTTCACGAAACTATGATGCAATCACCTATTTGCTAAATAAAGGTGTCGATGCAAATGTAATGGATCGGGACGGATGGACTGCAAAAGCATGGGCAGTATTGCTCGATGATTTTGAATCGATGAGACGCCTGAGAGGGGTGAGTGTTTTATCTCATACGTTGCACAATGATTTATCAGGTTTGGCAATCGTCGCTATAGGATCAGGAAAAAATACTTTTTAAGTGATTGATTAAAGACAAATTGTGTCCACATTACTTTGTACACTTCGAGGAAGTAACCTCAAGGATGTACGATGAAACTGAATTATCAAATGATTAAAGATCTATGTCTTCAATCTAGCCAAACAAGAATTGAGTTAACACGGTCACAGACACAAGTTGAGTTTGATATGTTGGAGCTTTTTATTGCAGAGGTTGAAAAGCTGGAGGACATCACTTCAAAATTTGTTAAATTAGAAGAAGTTCAATCAGATCTAGAATGGATAAAACAATACTATGAGGAGCAAGAGTGGGATTGTGTTACACGTTGGCTGACCAACATAGACAGTTCGCTTCGCGAGATGTGGTCGCAATATATTGAGCAAATTGTTGCACTGAAAAAGTAGTTAAGTTTCATCTCAGGGCAGAGATTTCAAATTTTAATACAATCCAGTCACTTTATTTCAAGGAGTTATTATGGTATCGGCTATTTATGATGTTGAATTTACCCTCGAAGAGATTTCACAAGCGCTTAATATTCCAAAAGAGACCTGCCGCCAAGTTTTATTGATGGCATTACGCAAGCTTTCATCTTCTAAAAATAGAGAAAAATTAGAAGAGATCGCTGAACTGTTGATGATGATTGAGGGGAAATAAACATGTCTGTGCACACTGAAAAATACGGTAAGGATTTTGTGATGCAAGAGCTGCTTAATTGTGGTGGTAATGTATCTTGTATTCTGATAGCACTTGATAAACTAACACTCTATGGCTGTGATTTTACACTTGGAGAGATAGGCGATGTGTTGCATGTTACCAGAGAACGTGTTCGCCAGATCGAGGCAAGTGCAATCAAAAAATTAAAACATCCGAAAGCAGGAAAGGCCATTCGTGCCTATATGGTATCTTGATCTAATGTCTGCACAAATGCAAGACAAACTCGAATATGAGGGCAAAAAATATTCGATAAAAGAAACAACGCTTAGTGATCTTATTAAAGGTGACTTTAGGAATAGCTCACCGTTAGAACAGTATTTAGTAAATAAAGATTTCAAGAAGTACTTCACCTCTGAATATGTAGAAATACATACTGCAAATTGGCGTGGCTATCTATGTGATTGGGAGATTGATAAACAGGGGTCTTTATGGTTGAAAGCTTTTCACAGTCGATCAAAAGTGCTGAGAAATGTTAACCAGATGTTGGGAGTTTTACCAATTGGACAGCCAACAATTTGCCGTGATATTGATCTGCTTAAAGCAGAAGTGATGCAGCCATATATGCACGCAGACTGGTTTAGCGGTGTTATATATGCAAGAGAATTTCTAGATTATGAAGGCGCAATAAATGGATTACGTATTGAAATAGAAAATGGTTTTGTCATTAATTCTACACCATGTCATGTTGGATCATACTATGGACGTCCTCTTAAAAACTATATTGAGGACTGAGTATAATAATTTGCTAGAATAAGTAAAAAACTATTACCATTTACTCTGGAGAATAATATAATGAATGAGATATTAGTATTAGGAGTTGATCCTGCACCAGCCAAAAAGACAGTGATTTTTGATGGTAAAGAATTCATAATTAAAGATCATGATGAATTAATTGAATATCTAAAAGATCATGAAAATGTTTTGATTTGTTGGGATGCACCACTTACAGGTCCACATGGATGTAAAAAGAATGTTACGAATGCATTTTCAAAAAGGCCAATTGAGGCTTTTTTTACACGTGATCGTTATAACTTTACAGTTCCACCAGGAATAAGTGTAATGGGCTATTCAGGATGCCCGCATTGGGCTATTACTAAATCAGTGCTTGGCTTACCAAAAATTGGGCAATATGAACAGGTGATTGAGGCGCCTTTCCAGTTAATTACAAGTGGCCTATATAGTAGTGGTAAATGTGTTGTTGAAGTTCACCCTGCTGTAGCAATATGGCTTTGGTGTAGTCAAGAATATAAACTAGAAAAATGGGCATATAAAAAAGATGATGGTGTATTTAAGACCATTATAGCGATTCTATTAGATTTAAAAATAATGGATAATGATATTATTTTGGAGATGCAGAAAGCAAAAACACAGGGCATAGCATCTGATGATGCGCTAGATGCCTATATCGCATGGTATTTAGGAAATCAATATCTAAAAACAAAACCAAGCCTGCAAAAAACGGAGCAAATCGGACACAAATGCCGTTTTAGTTCGGACACCTGT
>JAVHRG010000144.1:0-3358 GCA_036171535.1 Sulfurospirillum sp.
GGGGACAAGTGCAAGCGGAACACTGGATACACGACTGCTCAGTGCTGAGGGGAGAAAAGAGATTAAAAACCAGAACAAAGAGCTTGCCGGAAATGTTATTAACGGCGTGGCATTCGCAGGCAATGTCATTACGGGAAATATGAATGTCGATAACGCCATAGCAAGCTTCCAAGATCCCTATAAAATGGCAGAAGCGATCAAAAATAATCCTGAACTTGCCGCAACCCTCGATGCCTTTACTAAAGGTGAGTTCGATAACCTTCCAAAAACCAAAGAGGGATTACAAACTCTAGCAGATGCGACAGGACTCAAAGTCGATATTCTCCTCACAACCGTGACTAACTACCTAGATGCTAAAGGGGCAACGGATAAAAAACTTATTGCACTGGATGTTAATGAACAAAATCGTGAAGATATTGCAGCAACCCTTGGTCATGAGGTTCCCCATGTACGTGGCAGTACCAATGAAACCCTAGCCGATATGAGCGGTTACGCAACACAATTACTGAGTGAAGTCGCAATCGATAGCTACGATGCAACACTTCTTAATAGCCTTAAATTAGAACTTGGAACAGGTCAAGATGATGCAACTCAGATCGCAAATCAAGCATTGCTCAGTAACGATAATCTAACATTACTCAATGCCCTTATAGATCATCCCTTAGAGTTTTACTTTGATGGGTATACTGATCCACGGTTAAATGGAATTTATCCAGAGCAAACAACTGTAAAAAACATGGTTGGAAATATAGCTTTAGATCATTTGCCGAGTACACTTGGTCAAAAAATGTTTAATAGGTATTGGTTTGCTCAAGGTGATTATAAATTGACGGAGAAAGAATTTCAATATCTTACCCAGATAGCGGAGTTTAACGAGGATAAACATGCTGGAATAAATGTGGTAAGTTTTTATAATACACCTGAAGCTAGAACATTTGGAAGAGCTACGTTTTATCTCGATCAGAACCTTAAAATAGTTGGATTTTATGATTTTTATGATTTTGACATAAAAGTTAAAAGCTATGTCCCATTTACAAAAGGCGGTAGAAGCTTGAAAAATGAAGTGATAACGGATATTACAAAAGTTAATGGTGATGCATTTGATGCCAAAAATTTTAACGTTTGTTATGGGATAGGGTGTCGTAAAAAATGAAAAAAATCATATGGTGTGCGATCATTGTATTCGTTGGTATATTCAGTTTTGGCAATTATATGGAGTATTATGATGATCAAGTAAAGTTGCAAAATGCGAAAAATTTTATTGGTCTTTTACCTTCTGAATCTTTTAAAATAGTTGCAAAAGGTAGCAAGTGTGTGAACAATGGGTGGTGTCCGGATAGTTTTATTCTTTTTGAAGTGAGTGATACAGTCGCCCATCGTTTAGAGAAGAGGTATACGTATGAAAAACCTGATCATCATCATCGTAGTGATATTTTTTTATTTTTGAGATTGGAAGATGGCTATTATCACAAGGAGTATAGATATAGCAAGGATAGCTCAGTAATGTGTGCTACTTTGATAGGGAAGTGGATCTATTATAAAGATTCACCGGATTTTGGACCTAGTTTGGTTGATGAATAATATTGCTGATAACATATTGGAAAATTGAATCACGATGATGATCCTCTCCCAACAATTAACCAGTACCGCGTATACCGATGAGCAAAAAAACACCATCATCACTGCAATCACCAACGAAATATTAGTACAACTGGGATATAAACCTGTAGAGACCAAACTGATCTCCACCACCGAAGTAGGAAGAGATAACCAACAAGTCAGTGGATTCTATTCTACCCAAACCAGTAGTGCTTACGTCAATGATCCCTATAATAACAATAATTACCAACTGCTCCAAACATCAGCTACCGAAGCACAACGTGCCATGGATGCACAAAATGGCTCCGACTTCCAACAAGACAAAGCTTACCGAGATGAACGAAGCCTCTACAGCCAAAACTTCGGAAGCTATGTCGCTGACTACACCGATTTTGCACTGGGGCAAAGTGATCAAGGGAGCCTATCCACCCAAACCAATCAAGCATCCATACCCACTTACATTACCTCCATCCCTTCAGTCTTAAACAATGAAGTTGCCAATAATAATAATATTGAGTTTGCTGGATTGGATAAGGAATTGGGGGATAATAAAATAAAATTTAATCTAAACATGAATCCCGCTTATACAAAACAAATCTTTGGTGCATTAGAAGAGATTAGTGGTAATAATCTTTTGGTTGATTCACAGGGATATATTACATATCAAACACAAGATTCGACCAGTAGACCAGTTGGTTTTCAGCTTATTCAACGGCTTATTAATTCACCATATACATTAACTATTGATGGTATAAATACTGGTAAAAGTATGACCAATACAGATCCATCGAATATGATTAATGCATCTAATGGAATAGGTTCAAATGTTAATATATTTATAGATTTTTCCCAAACAAATGGTACGTTGGAAGAAATGCTACAACATGAGGGAATTCATGCTTTACGAATGATGCAAGGGGTATGGATTACCTTAGATAACACAATAAAAGAAGGAAACAATAGGATTCCATTGGAAGAATTTTTTACAGTAGGTTTGCCAGTTAATGGTAAAAGTGTAAATAAGCCAAGCGATATAACAGAAAATAAATTATTGCAAGAACAAGGATCAGAGTTAAGAAGGAGTTACTATTAATGAAAAAAATCATTACGTTGTATTTTTGTCTCTTATTAACATCTGTCAGTGCGCATGAATGTCAGTTTGATATATCGGTAAAGACTACGGAGTCAGATGTCTCTTACCGCATTCGATCCATCCATACAGATCAGTTGATTTATACAAGAATTAATCCTAGTTATGATGAAAATCTTGGTGAAATAAGAACAGTTCCTTTGAGCAAAAAAGAGATTTTATCCCTTTGCGAGATAGTCAAAAAGGTGCAACAAAACCCCTCTTTTTCACACTTAGCTTGTAATGGGTGTCCGCTATATACGATTATGATGAGAAATAGGGCATTTGGCTTGACCAGCAATGATGTGGATAGTAATCGTTCCTCCTTTTTATCAAAATATCATTTGAATGGGTTTGAAGACTTTATTGCATTTGTTGATCAAAAAGCACCTTTTTCTATGCAATTCCCATGGCGACGTTACCGATGAAGTTACGTAAGCTAATTATGCTGTGGTGTATCATTGTACACACTCTACATGCAGATGATTTGATGGATAAAAATAGTACTTGGGCGACGAGTCGGTATCTAAAATCGTCGCATCTTTATATTCAAGAAAATGATTTTTCATTCCTATCTCTATAATGACCCCCTAAAATCAGACCAGTAAAATTTATGTTTTAATTCCAAAA
>JAVHRG010000145.1:0-3350 GCA_036171535.1 Sulfurospirillum sp.
GAGTGTTCATCGGACTTTTCAACGATCCAAGAAGGGTTAACAAGTTGTTTGAGTGTGCTGATGATGAGTTCACGAAAGGTTTCCATGCCCGCTGTGTTGATCTGAATGGAGAGCGTGTCGCCATACTTATCGACAATAAGCCCTGGCAAGAAATCTGCTTCGGAGTGAATAAGACGTACGGCATTGGTTTGAGAAAGTAACGCTTCGCGCTTTGCGATAGCTCTTTTAATGCGGTTGTGGAAAAACTTTTTACCAATCTCTTCTTTGCCAAAGCTAAGAACGCGCGCGAAAATTGCACATTTTGGGTTGACATAGGCGGTTCCTAAAAAACCATCTTTTTTGGAAAAGAGCGCGACGACTTCACCGCTTTGAAATTCATCTAAAGCAGAGTCGATTTCGTTGGCATAAACCCATGGGGTAAAGCGTCTTAGTTTCGGAACAACGGAGTGTTTAATATAGACTTTATTCAATGATTTTTCCTAATATAGTTTGTAGCTCTTTCGCAAAAGCGGGGTGTTCAAAGACATTATTATGTGTTGTATGACTCAAGATTACATGTAAAGGACGACTCGGCATCACCTCTAAAAGTTTTTCGAGATGATAATGAGGAATGACTGTGTCATTTTCGACTTCCATTACCGCTATTTTTGACTTGACCAAAGGAAGGTACTCAATGGTTTCAAATTTATTTTTAAGCATCAGATCAATCGGGAAGAAAGGGTACTTAATTTTGGCGATAGAGAGAATTGAATCGTAAGGGCTAATCAGCACCAAACCATCAACAACCCTTTGCGAAGCAAGATAGGTCGCAATACCCGTTCCTAAACTTCGCCCAATCAACACCACTTTACGCCCTTTGGCATAGGTATCGTAAATCTTGAGTGCATCTTCAAACAAGGCTTGTTCACTTGGTATTCCCGTACTTTCACCATAGCCTCGATAGTTAAAAGCAATGATGTCGTAACCTTGAATTTCCTTTACATGTAAAAGAAACTGGGTAGCGTCATCCGCATTACCCCCAAAGTAAAGAATCACCCCCGCATCGCTCTGTGCATCGTGTCGCAATACCCCTTCTAAGTCAACGCCCTCTTTAACATGTAAAGAAAGGTGCTCAATCGTTTCACCACTCACCTTAGCTTGCTTTTCAATCGCCTTAATATTGAACACTTGTGCATCTTGGGTAAAATAGAGATACCCCATCGCTGCTAAATAAAGCCCAATAATTCCAAGTAAGAGTTTTTTCATACGTCTTCCTTTTTCAAAAATACGGTGAAATCGCCTTCCATATAGTCCTCATACATTTCGACATCGTAAGCAAATTCACGGGCATATGCTTCAATTTCATGCGGTAAAAAGTAATTAAAATGCCCTTGCTTCTCTTCGCCTTTGAGCAGATTAAACACAAAGCCTTTTTTGGAAGCTTCAAAACAACGGCGAATAAACAAAAACGTCTCAAAACGGTTTAAAATATTCATCGAGCCACTGGCGATATAAAAGTCCGCCAATTCAAGCTCGTCGTTTAAAATATCTTTATGAGCGAAATGCTGTTTAGTCCGTTTATGGGCTACAAAAAGTGCTTCTTGAAGCGTATCATACCCAATATATTTGCGAGGCAAAGAGCCTTTTTGCTGTAAAAAAAGATAAAGATCGCCAAACCCACATCCTGCATCAACAATCTTGCTTGAAGGTAAGTGCGCTTCCAAAAGCGTATGAATCACTTCAAATCGCATCTGTTGCGACTGTTTTGAATTCCAATTCAACCCTCTGGCCGTGCAACCATACCGTTTGATGGCATTTTCATAAAAAGTTTGATTATTGATACGTGGCATGGAAGAAGGCTAAAAAAAGAGCGACACTTAAACTAAAAGTGCCGAAATATTTTGTTGCATCATATTGTTTTGATGAATTTGAGTTAAAACCGAACTGGTCAGCTTGATTTGATCGCTGTTGATTGCGGCAATCTTTTGATCGAGGGGCGTTTCAGACATTTGAGAATTGGCACTGCTTAAGTTCGTCATTGTCGTTAAGGAACTGCTGATACTGCTACTAGCGCTGTTGATCTGAGAACTGATAGTAGAAGAAAGAGCGCTCATGTTGTCTCTAAAGCTAGCAATGCCACCTTGATCGCTAATTTTGAGACCGCTTAAACCTGAAACATCGAGTCCATAGTTGCTACTGAGAAGATTTTGACCATTGTACGTTGTTTGGCTTGCGATATCTTGCATGGCCGTACTAACGTCTGTAAACTCTTTTTGCAAACTTGCTTTTTGCTCAGTTCCAAGGGTAGCGTTGTTGTAACGCACAGAGAGGTCACTTAGCTTATCGGTGCCTGCTTGAATTGCCTGCACAGAAGCGTCAGCAATTTGGTACATACTGACCGTTTCATTCGAATTTTGAACCCCTTGGCTTAAAGCTGCAATCTGGGACGCTAGCGAATCTGAAATAACCAAAGTAGCGCCATCGGTGCCATTAACCTCTTTGGTCGCATTGATTTTTTCTAACATAATATCGGTTTGGGATTTATTTTGAGTGATTAAATTGAGTACTTGCGTATTGGAACTACTGGAAACGTTCATCAGATGCTCCTCGTTTAAAGATACATTCATTATACTACTCCTATTATACGAATGTCAAATTAAGAAACGGTACTAAAATTGCTTTTGAGAAGCAAAGCATGCCCCAGTGGCAAGTATCGTCAATTTGACGTATTAACGACTTCAATCAAAAAGGCTTATCGTGTTTAATGGCAAAAATATTCTTATCACGGGCGGAACAGGCAGTTTTGGCAAAAAATATACCGAGATTCTTTTAAAAAATTATAAACCCAATAAAATCATCATTTATTCTCGTGATGAACTTAAACAGTATGAAATGGCCCAGCAATTTACCGACCCATGTATGCGGTTTTTTATCGGTGACGTGCGAGATGTTGATCGTCTTAAAAATGCTATGTATGGTGTCAATTATGTCATTCATGCCGCGGCACTCAAGCATGTTCCTATCGCTGAGTACAACCCAATGGAATGCATCAAAACCAACATCAATGGTGCGGGAAATGTCATTGACGCTGCTCTTGAATGCGGTGTTGAAAAAGTCATCGCTCTCTCCACCGACAAAGCGGCCAATCCTATCAATCTTTATGGTGCAACCAAACTGGCGAGCGATAAACTTTTTGTTGCGGCT
Organism: Sulfurospirillum sp.; assembly: GCA_036171535.1. Taxonomy (GTDB): domain Bacteria; phylum Campylobacterota; class Campylobacteria; order Campylobacterales; family Sulfurospirillaceae; genus Sulfurospirillum. The sequence continues at coordinate 3,184 of JAVHRG010000145.1, forward strand.
AATAACATCAGAGGTGCGCGTCGAACAGAGTTTGCGGTCGTTCGTTATGGCAATGTTGTAGGCTCTCGTGGCTCGGTTGTTCCTTTCTTTAAAAAGCTGATGGCAGAGGGTGTGAAAGAGCTTCCTATCACCGAAGCGGAGATGACGCGCTTTTGGATTACCTTGGA
>JAVHRG010000146.1:0-16092 GCA_036171535.1 Sulfurospirillum sp.
TCGGAAATTTTGGTGAGAATGGTGTTCATACCTTCTAAAAAGTGCTCAAGTTCTGTTTGTGAATTTTCCAAAATAAGTAAGATGTCGTTCTCATAAGGGATGAGCTTTTCGCCCATACCATACACTTCGACCATCTCTTTGGCGATCGCAGTTGCGCGGCTGAGGTCTTCGGTAGCATTGGTAAATTTTTCATTGTAGGCAAGTTTCGTTGCAACCATACCTGCGAGATAAACTTTGATTCGAGAGAGCATTTGTGTTTTAGACTCGATCTCTCTATCCATATCTTTAAGGCGATCATTGACAATGCTAATTTTGTCAAAATCAATCTCAAACCAGTAGGCACACAGTGCTTTTGCTGCTTGGTAGAGCGCTTGGATTTTCTTTTCTTCATCGGAGAAGCTGAGCACTTTTTTCTTACCCATCAACACTTTTTGACGTACGGCTACAAAGTCGCTGAGTTCTAAGATGGTAGAGCCACGACGAAGTGCGTTAATCGCCGCTTCATTCACAAAGGTTGCAAGTGCCGCGCCACTAAAGCCGACACTCATGTTGGCGAGTTCTTCCAAATTGATTTCGGTTGGTTTGTTGCGCATATACGCTTTGATGATCTCTAAACGATCGTTTTTATCGGGAAGTGAGATGAAGATACGCCTGTCAAATCGACCTGAGCGAAGCAGTGCCTCGTCGATGATGTCGATTTTATTGGTCGCAGCAATGACGATAACGCCACTGCTGTCTTCAAAGCCGTCCATTTCGGTAAGGAGTTGATTCAGTGTTGATTCGCGCTCATCGTTGCGCATACCACCACGCGCGCGCCCCACAGCATCAATTTCGTCGATGAAGATGATGGATGGTGCATGAGCCTTCGCTTGGGAAAAAAGCTCTTTAACCCTCTTCGCACCCATTCCTACGTAGATTTGTACAAACGTCGCACCGCTTTGGTAGAAGAAAGGCACACTTGCCTCGCCTGCAACGGCTTTGGCGATCATCGTTTTTCCCACACCCGGAGGGCCAACTAAAAGCACACCTTTGGGAAGGGTGATGCCATAACGTTTGTAGCGTGCGGGATTTTTGAGGAAATCCACGATCTCTTCGAGCTCTTCTTTGACATCTTGAATGCCCGCAACATCTTTGAAGCTGACTTGCGCTCTGACAGGTCTTATGATGCTACTCATAAATGGATCGTAGCTTGCATAGGCTTTTTGGTTGGTTTCTTGCTCTTTTTTAATATCTTCAGCTCTCTTTTTACGCGCATAAAAAAACAGTGCAAATAGAAGACTCCCGAGCATCCCCAAAATAATGAGGTCTTCAAAAAAAGGATTGGATCGTTGCACTTCAATAGGTACTTTTTTGAGAAGCTCCCCAATGTCAATACCATCTTTGATGATGACAAACTGATCGTTAAGCCCATAAAGAAACACTTCATTCTCTTCGACTTTGGCTTTTTTGATACCACCACTCTCTAAAAGCGCATGATACGTCGGTAGATCAATGATCTTAGGCGTTATACGTAAATACCCAAAGGCAAGTAATACAGCAAACATGCTCAGTGCCATGATGGAAAGCATCAGCTTTTGGGATTTAAAAATGCGCATAATTAGCCTCCTGTTTGATCTCGTAGTTTTCGATGGTTACCCACTCTTTGAGTAGGTCACGATTGCTTTGAATGATGACTTTATTGAAAAATTGGTCGTACCCGATGAAGTGGTCGTCCTTATACTCTTCGACTAAGACATTTAAAGGTATGACACTATTTTTTTGCCTGAAAGTAATGTTTTTCGATGCTACAAGCGTTTCGATGCTCTTAAGGCGCTCTTTGGCAACATCGCCTTTGACCTCAGGTTTCATCGTACTAGAAGGTGTACCATCGCGTTTTGAGTAGGTAAAAGCGTGCAGATGGGTGAGTGGAAACTGCTCTAAGGTGCTGTATGCCTCTTGCCAAATTTCATCGCTCTCACCCGGATGCCCTGTAATATAATCTGTTCCTAATGCAAAGCCTTTTTCACTGAGTTCTTGAAAAAGCTCTAAATCGTGTTTGACATTATTGCGTCTTCGCATGAGCTCTAGCATACGTTCCGAGGTGTGTTGCAAGGCTACATGTAAATGTCGCTCCAACCATGGTTCGCCTAGAATTTCTCTAAAACTCTCATCAATTTGAACAGGTTCAATGCTTCCAAGACGAATACGTCTAACTCCTCTAATAGCGCCTAAGCGTTGGACGAGTTTTCCAAGCGAGCTTGCTTTGTCTTTGCCGTAACTGCCGATATTTGTGCCTGTTAATACAAATTCGCCATAACCATTGAGGGCTAGTTTTTGCACTTGCTCAATGATCTTGCCCTCATCTTGACTTCTGGCATTGCCTCTGACGTAGGGAATAATGCAGTAAGAGCATCTAAAATTGCACCCTTCTTGGATTTTGATAAACGCTTTGGTTTTGCCGGTGTATTCGTGTACAATCGTCTCATCCAGTGAGGTGAGATCGCCAATTTGGTAAAACGGTACTTCTTGTTTTAGAAGCGTGTTAATCTGCCCTTTTTCCGAATGTCCCATAACGCCAAAAACTTTGTTTTGAGCAAAAAGGCTCTCGCCTTTACTGATCGCTCCACACCCTGCTAGAATGACTTTTTTGCCCTCTTTGGTGGCGTGGTTGATGTAACTTCTCACACCCGTATCGGCGCCATTGGTGACCGTACAGGAGTTGACCACGATGATCTGGGCTTCTTGCTCCACTTCGGTCACTTCAAAATCGCTCAAGTTTTCCATCATTACTTGGGTATCGTAGATGTTAGTGCGACAGCCGAATGTTTTAAAAAAGACTTTTATCATCAGGGCTCTTTAGTTCATCGGGAGGGAAAGATGGTTTTTGTTGTTTACCAATATTGATGTTTTGTGTTTGGTACGCAATGGTGATGTCGTCTTCTTGATTAAAGGCATCAATAATCTCACAACCGATTGTTCCACGAAGCGAAAGCGCTGCATATGAGTTTGTCATATACCAGCAGCTAATACAAAAACCTTGTGGCTCGACAAACGAAAATATGCGAGGTTCAACATTGGTGTTTTTGAGGCTGTACTGGTTACGTAGCAAATTGAGCTGTTTTCGTGCAATGTCCGTGTAGCCTTTAGAGTATTTTTTGGTAATTTCACGCGCTAAATAGACTGCTTTTTTATGGTTTGAATCAAAGGTGATAAAAATGTTAATACCATCCCAAACGGTGCGCATTGTGCCATGGGTATAGTTTGAAATAACCGTAGAAAAAATAAGATTGTTAGGCACAAAGAAAATTCTTCCTGAACGTGTGTTCTCCATGTAGGATGTCAAAGTAATATCTTCAAGCACGGTCATACGTAAAAGTGAAATATCGATAATATCGCCAACATAAGGGAGACCATCTTTTTTAACCTTAATCCGATCACCCACGTGGAAGCTACCTCCAAAGATGATGACCATCCATCCTAAAATGCTCATAAACCAGTCTTTCATCGCGATCGCGATACCAGCAGAGGCAAATCCTAAAACGGTCACAAGGTACGAGACATTTTCAATGTAAGAGAAAAGTAAAATAAGAATAATCAAGGTGAAGTTGGCAAAATTGATGATTTTATTGGCAGTGTAAAAACGTTCATTGTCTTTAATATAGCGTTTAGCCACAAATTTAAGTAAAAGGGTAAAGACAATAACAACGACAATAAAAATACCAATATTAAACGCTCTCTTCATTTGCAACGTAATATCTTGTGTAATACGAATGGTTGCTTCTTCCACTTTTTTTACATGTAAAGAGTAACTCGTGCTTGCAATCTCTTGGGCGGCAATAAATGCGTTAACCTCTTTTTGCGCTTCATACACCATATCTTCGTTGGTTATGATTGGTTCAATCTGATAAATTTCTTCTAAATAGGAGAGTTTTTCTTTGAGTTTGCCTATTAAAAGGTCTAAGCGATCGATGCGCGCTTTATAATCCATACTGTCTTGTTTGATTTTTTTGATGTAAGAAAGTGCGGAAATAATCGCAAGTGGATTGGTGATTTTGGGGTATGTTTCCAGATCGGTTGACTCAACCATACGGCTAAAAGGAGAGTTCTTGAACTCTTGTAAAAGTTCTATCTGCTTTTCAAGTGATTCTTGTTTACTGGCTAATCTCTCGCGTTTTTCAACGGAGGCCTTATCTTTTGCCGTTTTCATTTTTTTAAGTTCGGCATCGACCGTTGAGAGCTCTTCTAGGAGTTTTTGATAGCTTAAATAGTTACCATAACGTTTGTACCATAGATTGTCTTGTATCGACTCATCAATGGCCATAATTTTTTGACGAAGGACTTCCATTTTAATGGCATCTTCAAGCTTTGCTGAGCTGTTTGTTTCTGCTAAGAGAAGATTACATGTAAGGAAAATAAGCCAAAGAATTTTTTTAAACATTGGTATCCTTTAGAGCTTCTAAAATAGTCTCTTTGGGAACGTTGTTCCGCATATCATTGCCACCAATTCCTTTAGCTAAAATAAACGTTATTTTATCATGAGCACTTTTTTTATCTAAGAAAAAAGCATCATAAAAAGCTTCAGGATCACTGATATCATAATGTGTTGGGAGCTCGTAATGTTCTAAGAGTGCTTTGATACGACTGCCCTCTTCCTTACTTAAAAGCTTCAGTTTTTGCGCTAAAGTATTTGCCATTACGATACCAATTGCAACAGCTTCGCCGTGCAAATAGGTGCTGTATTGGGTTTGGTTTTCGATCACATGTGCAAAGGTATGTCCATAGTTTAAAACAGCGCGTATGCCCCTCTCCGTCTCATCTTGAGAAACAATATCTGCTTTGATAGCGATGCTTTTATAAATGGCAGTTTGAAGATGGGTTTCATCGTGAAGATCGTGTGTTTCAAGCCACTCAAAAAAGTCTTGATCAAACGTGACTGCCATTTTGATGATCTCTGCAACACCTGCTGCAAATTCGCGCTTGGGTAAAGTTTTGAGAAATGAGTTGTCACAATAAACGGCGCATGGTTGCCAAAAAGAGCCAATGAGATTTTTGCCATAACGGTTGTTAATACCTGTTTTACCGCCCACACTCGCATCGACCTGCGCTAAAAGCGTCGTAGGAATTTGAATAAAGCTAATGCCTCGTTGATAAATCGAAGCTGCAAAGCCTGTCATATCGCCAATAACCCCTCCTCCAAACGCGACCAAAAGGGATTGACGGTCCAGTCGATGCTCAAAACAAGCGTTTAAAATAAGATTGAGACTGTCAAAATTTTTATACATTTCGCCATCGTCCAAGATGACGGTATAAAGTTCTTTTGCAAAAAGTTTCTTCTGGAGTGCTTCAAGGTGAAGAGCAGCTATGGTGGTGTTTGTGACGATTAAAACTTTTGTATCAAAGATCAGATCTTTTAAAGAGTCTATCGTGACACTATAATCTTTTGAAGTGGTTTTATTTAAGACAACATTGACTTGCATTATCTATCCATATTTTTTATTTATCATACTCAAAAAGCACTTAATTATGCATTGATTGGGATAAATAGCTGATAATTATTGGCAAGTTTAAAGTGAAGTTTTTCCATATCGGTGGAAAAAATGGAGAAAAAATTAGCTTCCAAAATTTTGGGACTAAAAGGAATGAATTGCAAAATATTGTCTTTATTTCGAAGCTTTACCAATGGGTTTTTATCACTTTGAACCACATCGACTTCCCGTCCAAAAATCTTTGAGAGGTTGTCAAAATGCTCAATCAAGCTATTCTTTGCATTTTCATGGTCAGGATTGTAAGAGTAAAGTTTGAGCTCGAGTGAGAGTTGGGTTGCCACATCAAAAATAACGGATGATTCTTGTTCGATCTCATGCGCATCATTGCTTAAAACTACACCTTGATTGAGACCTCCAAAGCCACGTTTACCCATCTTGAAAATTGGCAATTTTGTTTTATAAAGGGTTTTTTTGTTCTTTTGGAAAAAGTGGTTCATCACAACAATTAAGCCAATGTCCATTTTTTCAGTATCTTCGCGTAATACCTTGCGTGGATTAGTTTCAAAATAGTCAATCATAACGTGAATATGGTGGTTGCTGTAGCCTTTGACTTTGTCAAGCACTTTGGAATACGTTGGATTGATGATCTTTACATGTAATTTGTTACTGTTGAGTTTGGAGTGCAATAACAATGCATCATTAATCAGTGAATCAATCGCTGTATCATCCATCCGTAACATGTCAATAAGACAGTAAATACTGCTTCCAAAAGGTGAAGGAAATTGTCCCAGTTCTCGTTTGATACTTTTAAAGACACTTTGCAATACTTTGGGATCACCAATCATCAGCAAAAGATCATTTGGAAGAAGCATCAATGCAGGACGCGGTAAAATAAGCGTGTTTGAGCGGTAGATCGCTGCAATTTTCCATTTGCTCTGCTCAATGGAAGCAAGATGTCGGTAAGCGTAAGAGCTTCCCACAGGCACAGAAACTTCCATGATTTCACCAATGCCAAGCCCTATATTTTGAGCCACGATCGGTGTGTTAGGCAGATGGTCGGTAAAACGAGAAGCAAGGATTTCTCTGGAATTGAGCATCAAAAGACGTTTATCTTCGATCTTTAAATCCCATCGGTCCATAATCACAATACGGACTTTGCTATCTACTTTTCGGATGTTGGTATAGGTTGCTTTAACGTCCAGTTCGTTGGACATAATAATCATGATTTGAAAAAACTGCTCGTTAAGAATGATGGCAAGCTTTTCGTAGCTTGTTGGATCAAATTCAAAAAATTTAAAATTTTCAGGGCGTTTTTTAGGTATAGTCTCTTCTTTATAGGTAACGATTGTGTAGCTATTTTCGCCCGCTTCGGTTTCCATAACCTTTTCTAAAAATTGTTTTGCTAGAATGCCATCAGCGATGATTAAAATTTTTTTCATTGTAAAAGACTCCCCATAAACTAAAGAGGATATTGTAACTAAAATGGAATTTCAGATAGATAAAACCGATGGAAATGCTCGTGCTTGTACGATAAAAACGGCACACAGTACCATTCAAACCCCCGTATTTATGCCTGTTGGAACGGTAGGCAGTGTTAAAAGCTTAGATGCTGTTGATATGAGTGAAATGCTAGGTGCTCAAATAATTTTAGGTAATACTTACCATCTTTATTTGCGTCCCAATGATGACGTGATTAAACATTTTGGTGGACTGCATGGCTTTACCAAGTTTCCGAACAGCTTTTTAACCGATAGTGGCGGATTTCAAGCCTTTAGTTTAAGTGACATTTCTAAGGCCGATGTCAATGGTATTATGTTTAAAAGCCATATTGATGGATCATCCCACTATTTTACGCCTGAGAAGGTGCTTGATATTCAGTACAACTTTAATTCAGACATTATGATGATCTTAGATGACCTTGTTGCCCTTCCTGCTACCAAAGAGCGCGTTGCCCTCTCCATCAAGCGAACAACCGATTGGGCACAAAGAGCCATTACCTATCATAAACAAAAGCAGTCTGAGGGTATTGGCCTTCATCAAAATATTTTTGCGATCATCCAAGGTGGAACCGATAAAGAGTTTCGTCGTATCAGCGCGAATGAACTTTGTGCCCTACCCTTTGATGGTTTTGCCATTGGCGGTCTGAGTGTGGGTGAAAGTAATGCGGAGATGTATGAAATCGTTGAATACGTCACGCCACTCATGCCCAAAGAAAAGCCACGCTATTTAATGGGGGTTGGAACACCTGAGGATTTGGTGGAAAACGTGGAGCGTGGTGTGGATATGTTTGATTGTGTTATGCCTACACGCAATGCTCGTAATGGCTCACTTTTTACCTCCTTTGGTAAAGTAAGCATCAAAAATGCAAAGTTTCAACGAGACGCTGCTCCCCTTGATCCTGAGTGTGACTGCTTTACATGTAAACATTACTCACGTGGTTATTTGCACCATCTTTTCCGCTCAAAAGAGCTCACTTACTTTAGACTGGCTTCGATTCACAATCTTCATTATTATCTAACCTTAATGAAACAGATGCGCCAAGCAATTCTCGAAGGTCGTTTTGCTGCCTTTAAAGCGGAATTTTACGCGAAAAGAGCCAACTAAAATGCGCTACATGGTGGATGTAAAAGAGAGTTTTGAACTCAGCCTTCTGTTTTGGCTGGATCGGTTTATTAAGTCCAAACTGACCTCTCTTTCCAACCGCCATGTGGAAGAAAATGCGAAACTCTCGGCTATTATTGGTGCGCTCAATCATGGTAGTGCGACTATGGATGAACTGAAAAATCTTGCTAAGGAAGCTCGCAATATTGGACTCATCGGGATTAATCTTTTCATCAATCCACTGGAAAAATTTTACTATTACATTGCTCCTATGGGGATGACTTCCCTTAAGGAGATTGATGAAGAGATCTTAAGTGAATTTCTTGCTTCTCAAACTGGTTCACTCTCGGATGCAACAAAGAAAAATTACCGAATGGCTATTGTTTCACTGTTTAAATTCATTGACAAACAAAATGAAGATGAAAAAGGCAATTCGCATCAGTTTCGCATTGAGCTTAAAAACTGGGGTGGACTGGGCGGTAGAAAGGGTGAAAAACTCCCTGCTCATATGTATAAAGAGGAGCTTTCCCGTTTTTTTAAAGCGATTGAAGAGACGAAGTTTAAACCCTATGTTCAGGCGAAGAATAGACTTTTAATTAAGATGATTATTTTTACGGGTATGCGTGTCAGTGAGGCATTAGACTTAAAGCTTAAAGACATGGTGAAAGATGAGGAATACTACATTTTTCAGATTCGTGGAAAAGGCAATAAACCCCGCACGGCGATGATCAAAACGGAACAGATTGAGCATGATTTGGCAGAATGGATGAGTTATCGAAGTTCTGAAAATGCCCTTTTGTTTCAAAGCCGCACAGGCAAACCTTTGACGCAAGCGTATGTCAGTTATATCATGGATAAAATTCTGATGACGGCGGGAATTAGGAAAGAGAAAAATGGTGCGCACATGTTGCGCCATACTTTTGCAACATTGCTTTATCAAAAAAATAGAGATCTGATTTTGGTGCAAGAAGCACTAGGACACTCCGATCTCAATACTTCTCGTATTTATACCCATTTTGATAAAGAGCGTTTAAAAATTGCAGCAAATACCATGGATGACGTACAATGATACATTTATACGACCAAATAGACCGTTTTCACCTTTTAGATATTAAAAATGCAACACATCCTTCGATGTTTGTGGAAGAATCTAACTATGATATTTTGATCTTAGCGCTACCAACTTCACGCGATAAAGAGCTCAAAATTGACTCGTATGCATTTGTCTTTGACAATATATCGTCTTATTGGTACGATAAAAATGTCCAAGAGTTTGTAGATTTTAAAACGATGGAAAGAGTCTATGAACTACTGAATGAAAAAACGAATATTGCGATGAAGATGTTGGTTTCTTTGCATGAAAGTATTGATTGGATGGAAGAGCAGTTGTATGACAATGCACATATGAGTTCGTTTATGCGCTATTGGCTTAACACGAAAAAAGACCTCAGTCGTATCAACCGACTTTTAACGCTGAGCGTTGAAGTTTTAGAGAGTTTTATCCAAAGCTATCTCAAAGAAGAGGATTTCTTAGCGATTCATTTTAAAGACATTCACGAGCACTTAAGCCGTACTAATCGCTCAACCTTGCTTGCTATCGATAAGCTAAACAACCTTTATAATTTTTACACCAGTCGTAATAACGAACGCATGAATAAAACGATCTACCTTTTGACGATTTTTTCAGGAATTTTTCTTCCAATGAATCTTATTGTTGGGTATTTTGGTATGAACACACACGGATTGCCATTGGATGGCATTCCAAATGGAACAACAATCGTAACGTCTTTGTTGGGTATATGTGCCACGTTAATGGCGGGGGTCATTTTATACTTTGGTAAAAAGGTTTAATCTTTGAAGTGTTTTTTAGGATAGTCAAAAAAGAGGATGTGTCCACTCTCTTCGGAGATATCTTTAAAGCTTTCTACCTCAAAGCTAATACAAACAATGGCACAGGTAGGAATGTTGCTTAAAATGGCACCGCTAAGACGTTCACCCACTTCCGTGATGGTTGGGTTGTGTGCGATGATAAAGATTGAAGCATATTGATCGTCTGTAGCGTGAATAAGCTCCATATAGTGCTCATAAGAACTCTCAAATAAAGTATCAATAGTTTTGATTTTCTTTTTATCGTAATCCATCTCTTTAACAAGTTCTTTGGTCGTTTTTTGGGCTCTAACTGCAGGACTGGTATAGATAATATCAGGCTTCACCTCAAACATTTTAAGACGCTTTCCCATAAAAGCAACATCACGTTTTCCTCTGCTATTAAGGGGTCTTTCAAAATCGTCTATGGTTTCATCTTTCCAGCTTGATTTTGCATGTCTTATAAAATAAATCTTTTTCATGTGTCCTCTTTTTCGTGTGTCCTATTATAGACGACAAAGGATGAGATTAAAATAAAAAATTCTCATTGACCCAGTTTAAGACGAGTCTTCGGTTGATGGCAAAGAAAGGAAGCTCTTCACGTAAGACGACTTCAAGTTTTTTCATCGAATAATCATCCAGATGTAAATCATGTGAAACGCGGTTCATCATCATCAGCATTTGTTGTGCCGAGGTTTTATCAAATTTTTCACTTCCTTCCACTTCAAAAAAAGTTGTTTCATTGTAGGTGTTTTCATCGGGTTGATAGTCATCAAATTGTAAAAAATCTTCCTTTACATGTAAACTCACGCACGCTCCTTTTTGGGTAATAAAAATGTTAATAAAAATGCAATCATCGCAATGGCTGCTCCTATAAAAAAGACAGCACTGACGGAGTATATCCAAACGATACCCAAGGTAAAAGGCAGAAAAACAGCCGCAATATGGTTGATCGCCGAAGCAACTCCCAATGTTACAGCGATATCTTTTGGATCTGCAATTTTTTGAAAATAGGTTTTTAAGGCAATGGCTATCGTATAAAAGAGATTATCTAAGATATAAAGCGATACGGCCATCATTTGAGATTGTACCAAACCATAAAGGATAAAAATGAGAACAATGGAGATATATTCTAATTTTAAAGAAAGCGTTTCTCCAAAACGTTCAATGAGCTTGCCTGCATAGGGAGCGCAGATCATATTTAAAATCGTATTAACGATGAGAAGTAAAAGCATATTTTCGACATTAAAATGGAACTTTTCTACTAAAAGAAATCCTGCAAAAACAACCACAATTTGGCGGCGCGCACCTGCTAAAAAGGTCAGCAAATAAAAAAGCCAATATTTTTTGCGCATAAACAGCTTCGTTTCTTGGACAACATCGTCTTTAAAATGTTCAAACCCAATCCATGTTACGATGGCTAAAAGCATGGTAATTCCGCCACTTAAAACATAAACTGTGAGATACCCTATATCAAAGATTTTCATCATGACATAAAGTACGGCTAACGTAAAGAGTGCTATAAAAGATCGCAGTGCTGAGATTTTGCCAAGAAAGGAAGGCGCTTGTTCTTTACTAATCCATTGCAGTGAAAGCGAGCTGTGCAACGTTTCAAGATAATGAAATCCTACAGACATAATGAGCGTTGTAACGTAAAGTCCTACAACAGAAGGAAAAAAGCCTGTCAAAAGTGTTCCGAGTCCTAAGAGTAATAAAGAGAGATAGGCCGCTGTTTGTTGGCGAAAAATCATCAAAACAAACACAATGCTAAAGGCTAAGAGACCAGGAACTTCACGAATACTTTGCAGTAAACCAATTTTTTCACCATCAAACTCAGCCACTTCAACCACAAAGTTATTTAAAAGAGCATTCCATGTCGTAAAAGCGATAGGAACAGCTGCTGCTAAAAGATAGAGAAGCTGCTCACGTGTAGCAAAGAAGGATTTAACGTTCATAATGCAGGCGATACCCTATGCCACCTTGATTTTCAATGGTATCTTCAGGAAGTTTCTTACGAAGGCGTTTCACGAGAGCTCGAATGTTTTCAGTGGTTGTGAGTTCTCCACCCCAAACATACTGTTCAATGCGTTCAAAAGAGATATTTTTATTGAGATTTTTGGTAAAGAGGTTGAGTAGGAGTATCTCTTTTTTGGCAAGCTTAACCTCTTCTCCTCCTCCATCAAGGAGAATTTCTTGCTCCATAGAATAACTAAAGCCTTCAGGGAGTGCAACAACGCAAATTTTTGGTTTACAGAGTTTTTCGATTTTGGTTTCTAATTCGTACATGTAAAAAGGTTTTTTGAGGTATTCGTCACATCCTTTGCTATAGGCTTCTTGGATGGTATCAAGCTCAACATTGGCACTGATGATAATAGCGGGAGTGGCGGCATCCATAACACGTATCTCTTTTAGTAGGCTCAGACCATCAATGCCGGGAACATTGATATCTAAAATAAAACAGTCATAGCCATTATCAATGGCTTTTAATGCTATTTTCCCATCTTTAAAAAGATCAACATGATACTTTTTTTGCTCAAGTGCTTCGACCATAAGGTTACCGAGTCGTTCATTGTCTTCAAGTATCAATATTTTCATGCAGCTCCCTTGGCTTTTTTGATCGTAATGCAAATTTGTGCACCATTCTCTTTTTGTTTAGCAATAATTTTTCCACCCATTTTATCTTCAATAATCAAACGTGCCATATAAAGTCCAAATCCGTCCCCTTCTTCTTTGGTACTCATAAAGGGGTCAAAAATAGATTCGAGTTTACTTTTTTCAATACCACATCCATCATCGCTGATGGAGAGATAGATATGCGTATCATCACTGCTTAATTCAATATCAATCATACCCTCTGCATTCTTACTCTCTCGCTTTTTCACAATACTATCTTTTGCATTATTAATGATGTTTAAAACGCACTGTTTAAATTCATTAGGATAACCAAAAGCTAAGAGTGGCTCTTTGGAAGGTTGAACAATATTGATCGTAATGTAATTGTACTTTACATTATGATTGACAACACTTAAAAGGGTATCGATGGCTTCACGTACATCAAAGGCTGTCTGTGTAGATGAAGGCTTAATAAATTGTCTAAAGTCATCAATCGTATTGGACATATATTTCACTTGTGTCATAATATCATCAACGACTTTTTGAGTATCTTCCTCTCCCAGAACTTTTTTACGGCGTTTATAGATAAGTTCCTGCGCAATAGCAGAGATTTCTACTAAGGGTGTTTTCCATTGATGGGCAATACTGGCGATCATCTCACCTACTTCAGATTGCTTTGAACGTTGGATGACAAACTGCTCATGGCGTTTTCGTTCGGTCTCAATACGTCTTTTTTCTGTGACATCCGTTAAAATGGTAACAACACCCGCTTCTTGGTTATTTTCATCGGTATAGTAGGTTCTTCGAACAGAAAAAATAATTTTATCTTTAAACGGCATTTTCATAACTATTTCTGCACTCGTAGGGCAATCAAGCGGAACCTCTTGAATCTTATCACAAAACCCAGGCATGATTTCTTGAACATTCTTACCAATAATATCAATTTTATCACGCTCTATTATCTTGCAGAGAAGATCGTTACATCCCAAGATTTTTCCATCATTAGCTTTCCAAAAAATAGCACTTTGGATATTATTTAAAAGCACGTAATCCAGTTTTCCTTGACGCAAGAGTTCTTTTTCCAATGAAATACGTTTAATAATATTTAAAACTAAAATAGTAGTCAGTAAAAGGAGCAATGGCATGAGCGCAAAGGCATTTTCAACAAATTTGCGGTGTTTTTCATAAAAGCTCTCAACGCCATTAATGACTTCAGCAGGACTAGGCGCATCGCTCAGAGGAATGCCATATTTACGTAAAATATTATTATCAAAAAAATAGCTGCTTGACGGTGTCTCAATAGGTACAGAGGCAATCTTTTTGCCATTAATAAGCTCAAATGCTTTTTTAGCAGCCATTGCCCCTTGATCATAGGGGTTGATCATATACCCACCAATAATTCCTTCCCCGAGATGGATATGATTAAGCGCAAAAATAGGAAATTTTGAGCGTTGGAAAAAAGATCTGAGTCTATGATAAGGTATATACACACCATACATATCGCGGTAAAAGCTGGTAAAAAGAATGACACTATGTTTGGGAAGTTTGTCAATTTTTTCGTCAATTTTGTTGAAATCAATCTGGTTATCAAATACAACTCGGAATTTATCTTGAAAATTATTGGACTCATCAATAATCTGCTCTTTAATGGCTAAGGAAGAATAGGCATCATCACTGATAATATAGACCATTTTTGTCGCAGGAAAGAGTTGAGCAATCAGTTCTAGGTTCGCACGTATATCTTTATATTCAATAACGCCCGTCACATACTGCTTTAGATACGAATCCAACTCTTTAGGATTGAAGTTCTCGACACCACAAAAAACGACAGGTGTATTGGGGAAAAGCTCACGGTGGTATTTTAAAACAAAGTTATAGGCATAGTTGTCCGCAACAATGATCGCATTATATTTACGATTACCAAATTTCTTTTTATAGAGGTCGAGCAACTCACCAAAATAGTTTTCAGATTCTATCTTTTTACTATCCATATACTCCGTAGTGAGTTCATATTGTGGGTGTTTGAGCATAATATCTTCGATACCACGTGAAATTCCATCACTCCATTTAAGCCCTTTATTATAGGAATGAATTAATAAAATTTCATCACTATATAAAAAAGAGCTGTAAAAAAACAATATGATTAGAATTTTTAAGCATTTCATAAGTTTGAAGCCTTATTTTTTTCTAATTCTATCAAAAAAGTCTCATTTATATCTCTTTTATCGCCATATAATTACATCAGTCTTAATTATGAGATGTTGAGTAAAATTTATTGATGGAGGTTTCGCGATGTCGAAAAAAGCAATATCCATGCTGATTCCAGTATTGGTAGTGTTAGTTGTTTGGTTTATTCCTGCTCCCGAGGGATTGAGTGTAAATGCTTGGCACTTTCTGGCAATCTTTTTAGGAGTTGTTGTAGGTCTTGTTCTTGAACCAGTCCCTGCTGCACTTGTTGGTTGGATTGGCGTGTGTTTAGTTGCCTTAATGGGCATTATTGATCCAAAACCTGCTGAGGGTATCAAATGGGCACTTTCTGGTTTTTCTAACTCTATTATTTGGCTGATCTTCGCAGCATTTATGTTTGCCGCAGGTTACCAAAGAACAGGTTTAGGTAAAAGAATTTCTCTTATCATGGTTAAATTTATGGGTAAAAGCTCACTTGGTCTTGGCTATGCCGTTGCCTTTGCTGACTTATTGTTGGCTCCTTTTATGCCTTCAAATACAGCAAGAAGTGGTGGTACGATTTTCCCTATCGCGATCAACATCCCACAAATCTTCAATTCTACTCCTGAAAATGAGCCAAGAAAACTCGGTGCATATATTACTTGGGTAGCAATGGCAGCAACATGTGTTACAAGTTCAATGTTCTTGACAGCACTTGCTCCAAACCTTTTAGCGATTGATCTTATTGCTAAAAGAGCTAAAGTAACGATTGAATGGGGAGCATGGGCAAAAATCATGATTCCTTTGATGTTACCACTTTTCTTGTTGACTCCATTGTTGGCATACATTGTATACCCTCCAACACAAAAAAAGTCTCCAGAAGCTCCAATTTGGGCTGCTAATGAGCTTAAAAAAATGGGATCGATCTCTTTTAAAGAGATTATGATGTTGTTGTTTGCTGTGCTAGCACTTGTATTGTGGATTTTTGGCAAAGAACTTCATATTGATGCTACAACAGCAGCGATTTCTATCGTTGGTTTAATGGTTCTTTGTAACGTAATCTCTTGGGAAGATATTATTGGTAACAAAGGTGCTTGGAACGTTTTAGTATGGTTCTCCACTCTTGTTGCACTTGCCGGTGGTTTAGCAAAAGTAGGTATCCTAAAATGGATTGGTACATTAGCAGAATCTTCTCTAACAGGTCTTCCTCCAATGACATTGATGATTTCTATGCTTGTTGTATTCTTCTTGCTACACTATTTCTTTGCAAGCGTTACAGCACATGTTTCAGCGTTGGTTCCTGTTTTTGCATTGATCGCTGTTAAATTTATTGCTCCTGAGCAATTACCAGCATTTTTGATTCTTTTTGCAGGAAGTCTTG
>JAVHRG010000147.1:0-371 GCA_036171535.1 Sulfurospirillum sp.
TTTACTCGGCGTGGAGCATGTCTCATGAACTCAGTCCACTCGATCAGCCCACACCATCGCTTTCCAAAACCATTCTTCTCTCCCTTGCATTTACGTGGCTAAATCCTCATGTGTATCTCGATACCGTCATTTTACTGGGCTCCGTCTCCACAAAATTTGGAAGTTTAGCACCACTTTTTGGCTTTGGTGCGATGAGTGCTTCGTTTCTCTTTTTCTTTTCACTTGGTTATGGTGCGAGAATTTTAACACCCATTTTTACCAAAGCAATTTCATGGAAAATTTTGGAAGTGCTGATTGGCATTGTGATGCTTTCTTTGGCGTTTATGCTGTTGGGTTTGTAAAACTAATTTTCTAAGAAGTAAAAGCACCAA
>JAVHRG010000147.1:381-3338 GCA_036171535.1 Sulfurospirillum sp.
TTTAGAGCTTTGCTTTAAAGACGTGTTCAGAGTTCTCTAAGAACTCTGATGAGAGGTTAAGACTTAAATTGGTTCAATTTATCATTAAGATTTTCTGCCAATTTTGAAAGATGATCTGCTGCAGAAGCGATCTCTTCAACACTTCTGGCATTCTCACTGGTCAATGAATTAATGTTGGTGACCATCGAGACAATTCTATCGGTATCACTGGCGATACGAATGGAGTTTGCTGCACTGGTCGTTACAGAGGCAACACTCTCTTCCATCACACTGGTTGTTCCTTCTATCGTCTCTTCAACACCCGTAGAAACATCGGCGAGACGTCGAATATTTTTGGCATTTTGACCCATTTTTTCCGAAGAATCGACGATGGATTGAACGATAACATTGATGGTCGCGTTGATCTCAGTGAGTGAATTTTGCGTACGTTCTGCAAGTTTACGTACTTCATCGGCAACAACCGCAAACCCACGTCCGTGTTCCCCTGCTCGCGCCGCTTCTATGGCAGCATTAAGAGCAAGCAAATTGGTTTGATCAGCAATATCAGAGATGACCGTTAAGATTTGTTTGACCTGTTCGGCATCGCTACTCATCTGCTCCAACTTAGAAGCCAAAGCCGTTTCCGCTTCACTGGCAAGCCCTACTTCATTACGAAGGCTCACCACTTCATTTTTAGCATTATCTAGTTTTTGCCCAACGTCGATGATGCTTTTTTTCATCTGTTCAGAAAGCGCTGCTGTCTCTTGTACAAAGGTTTTAATCGTTGCGATCTCTTGAATCGTATTTTCAACAATCGTTGTACTCTTCTCAGCATTACGCCCGATTTGCATACTGGTTGTACTGAGTTCATGCGACACAGAGGCATTTTCATTGGAAGAATGTTTCACATCATCGATGATTATTGCTAACGTATCGACAAGCGTGTTAAAGCTATCGACGATTTCTTGTATTTCATTGTTCTTTCCATAGTGAATGCGAAACTTCAACTCTTTATTATTCACAAAGCCAGAAATGCTATCACGAATGAGAAAAACACCTTGCATAATGTTTTTACGAATCATAAGAATGAAAAGAATGACAGCTATTGCTACTCCAAATGATAATGCTATCATAATCATGCTGGCAGAATTTTTTTCTTTTTCTGCGTCACTCGCATCGTTTTTAGCTAATTTTTCATTGTATAACATATGTTCTTCAATCGTTTTGGATAAATTTGAAGAAATTTCACCATTGTTGAAAATGTACGCTCGAGCCTCTTCCTTTTTATTCGCAGTAGATAACAACAATATATGTTCAGCAAATGTTAAATATTGAGAAAATATTTGTTTCTCTTTGACATACAATTCATTATCATACGCGTCAGAAATAAGAGCCTCATACGCTTTATAATGCTTTTCAAATGTTGTTTTATACTCTAGGTATTTCTTCTCTGTTGCTTTCATATTTTCCAGATCTGAATACGTAAGATGCTCCCATACAGCGAGCCTCATACGGTAAAAATCTTTTTGTACATTTGCCATAACTAAAATACTTGGTACGGAATTAACATTTGCTGTATTTGTCTTATGATACACCGTGTCCATTTTTTGAATACTTATAGTAAAAACTGCCCCTATTCCCAAAATTACAATGGCCAACATTGTCATTAATTGTTTAGACAAACTCATAATAACTCCTTTTTAGTTTCTTAATAGCATCATAGCGGGCATGTGTTGCAAATGCGTTATATTAAAAAAAGTAATAAAAATTATTTTACATGTAAGGATTATAAGAAGATTATTTGTAGACTAAAAAAGGAGAAAAGTACGCTAAGTACCTTCTCCTCAAAACGCAGTTAAGACTTAAATTGGTTCAATTTGCCATTAAGATTTTCAGCCAATTTTGAGAGATGATCCGCTGCAGAGGCTATCTCCTCAACACTTCTGGCATTCTCACTGGTGAGTGAATTAATGTTGGTAACCATAGAGATAATTCGATCCGTATCACTGGCGATACGTGTCGAGTTTGTTGCACTGGTGGTCGCAGAAACAACGCTCTCTTGCATCACACTGGTTGTTCCAAGAATGGTCTCTTCGACGCCCGTAGAAACATCCGATAAACGCCTAATATTTTTGGCATTTTTGCTCATCTGTTCTGAAGAATCGACAATGGACTGAACGATGACATTAATCGTTGCATTGATCTCTGTCAGTGAGTTTTGTGTACGTTCTGCAAGCTTTCTTACTTCATCCGCAACAACGGCAAAGCCTCGTCCATGTTCCCCTGCACGCGCTGCTTCAATGGCGGCGTTAAGCGCTAAAAGGTTGGTTTGATCGGCAATGTCAGAAATAACGGTCAAGATTTGTTTGACTTGTTCGGCGTCACTGCTCATCTGCTCCAATTTAGAAGCGAGCGCCGTTTCAGCTTCACTGGCAATGCCAACTTCATTACGAAGGGTAATGACTTCATTTTTAGCATTATCCAATCTTTGACCTGCATCGGTGATACTTTTTTTCATCTGTTCTGAAAGTGTGGCTGTCTCTTGCACAAAGGCTTTAATCGTAGTAATTTCTTGAATGGTACTCTCAACAATACTCGTACTTTTTTCAGCATTACGCCCTATTTGCATACTGGTGGTACTTAGTTCATGCGACACCGAAGCATTTTCAGTAGAGGATTGTTTGGCATCGGCAATCGTCTGCTCTAAAGTCGTAATCAAGGCATTAAAGCTCTCAACAATTTCCTTAAATTCATTCGTTTTTTCATACTTTATTCTAAACGTTAACATTTTTTCATGTACAAAAGAGACCATGCTATCACGAATAATATGCACGCCTTCAAGAATATTGCGACGAATCATGATACTGGTCATAACTACTAAAACGACTACCAATAATGAAAGCCCTATCATCAGTTCACTTGCATTATCTTTTGTATTGGATGCCTCAAGAGCCTTTGTTTCAGCCAACTCTTTATTG
>JAVHRG010000148.1:0-16011 GCA_036171535.1 Sulfurospirillum sp.
ATAGCGACATAATCTTTCGCCTCGAGCGTGCCGTGTCCACATCCCGCCGCGATTTCGTCCTCTCCGCCTCGGCCAAAAATCTCACACAGCCTGTCGAGGGCAAGTTGCTCGACCTCATCGGCACATTCACAACCATTGTAATACCGCTTTTGTGGGTAACCTTCGGCGTATTTGTTCGTAAAAATACTTCCCGTTGCTTCCATAATCGCACGCGAGGTAAAATTCTCACTCGCGATCATCTCAAGATGCGTCGATTGCCTCTCAAACTCATTGTTAAGAATCCTAAAAACGGCGTCATCGGCTGTGGCTAAACGATCATTGTTGATAAAACTCATCTGATCTCCTTTGGGGTTGATAAGAGACAGTTTAGCCATAAATGTCCTTTCACTCAATCCAAAAATTGCCAACTTAGTTTCATTGGAGCAATTTTTGGATTATCCTTACAAAAGGGGGAATTTTTCAACTTTTTGCCTCTCTTTTTCTTTACATGTAAAAAGACAATTAAGGTGGAAACTGACCCTTTTTTTAAAGAAAAGAGTACGTTCATAAAACAGGAGAAGTTCCATTGACCCATTGAATCATACTTCAATAAGTCAACAGAATAGAGAAGAAGTTAAAAAAACGAATAGCTTACGATTTAAACTGCCCTAGTTTTTGGTTAAGGTTCTCTGCCAATTTAGAAAGATGATCAGCAGCACTAGCAATCTCTTCTACACTTCTTGCATTTTCACTGGTAATAGAGTTAATATTGGTAACAAGGTCAACGATCTTTTCTGTATCGACTGCAATTTTATTAGAGTTTTTAGCACTGATAGTTACAGACGCTACACTCTCTTGCATAACAGAAGTTGTATGCGTAATGGTATCTCCAACGTTGGTTGAAACAGAGGCTAAACGTCTAATATTTTGAGCATTTTTACTCATTTGATCTGAAGAGTTAACGATAGATTGAACAATGACATTGATCGTTGCATTAATCTCAGTTAAAGACGCTTGTGTACGTTCTGCTAGTTTTCGTACTTCATCTGCAACAACGGCAAATCCACGACCATGTTCACCGGCACGTGCTGCTTCAATCGCGGCATTAAGAGCAAGAAGATTTGTTTGATCAGCAATATCTGAGATAACGGTTAATATCTCTTTGACTTGCTCTGCCTCTTTGCTCATCTGTTCTAACTGCCCAGCCAAAGCAGTTTCTGCTTCACTAGCAAGTTCAACTTCATTTTTAAGCATTACGACTTCATTTTTAGCAGATTCGAGTTTTTCTCCTGCTACACCTATATTTTTTTTCATAGACTCAGAAAGTAAAGCTGTTTCTTGAATAAACTTTTTAATAGAGACGATCTCTTCAATGGTACTATTGACAATAACCGTACTGTGTTCAGCATTTCTTCCTATTTGCATACTGGTGGTACTGAGTTCATGGGAAACAGAAGCATTTTCATTGGATGAACGTTTTACATCATTGATAATCGCTTCTAGGGTACTGACTAAGCTATTGAAACTCTGTACGATCTCTTCAATTTCATTCTTTTTGCCATACTTAATTCTAAACTTTAACTCTTTGTTTTGCACAAAGCCTGCAATGCCATCACGAATCAATGAAACACCTTGCATGATGTTGTTTCGGATTGTAATGCCTAGACCAATAACACATAGTACAATAAGAGATGACAAAATAATCATAAGAGTCATTGCTCTACTTTTTACACTGAGTGCATCTTCAGCATCTTTACCAGCTAATTGTTTAATGTAATCCATATGGTTATTAATTGATCCTGTTAAATCCATAATAGTCTTGTCGTTCTGATCCATAAGGGCCAAAGCTTCATCTTGCTTACCTTCAAGTCCAAGTTGATATAGTTTGTCTACAAGTATTATTAATTGAGCAAACATCGTTTTTTCTTTTACATACATTTCTCGATCTTTTGGATCTGAAATAAATGGTTCGTATTGTTTGAAGCTTTCTTCTACATTCAATTTGTAATCAAGAGAACGCTCTCTAATTTTTTTAATTTCCTCTTTATTGTGGAGAGCAACAAATTTCCATGAAGCAATTCGAAACCTATAAAAATTATCTTGTAAGTCTATGAAGATATGCGTACTAGGCAATATCGTGATATTACACACATTCGTTTTTTCATACACCACTTCCATTTTCTGTATCGCAATGGTAAAAACGCCAATAAGCCCAAAAATAGTGACGGCTAGCATTGTTAATAATTGTTTTGAAATACTCATTAAATTCTCTCCCTTTTAATTTCTTCATTGGTAACTCTAGCAATCTGTGAAATAAGTAGTCTTGTAATATACATCGCATAGAATAAAAATGTCACTTTTCTGACATATTACTACAAATGCATTATCAGACTCCAGTAATATTTTATGAGAATAATTATATAAATTTAGACTCGTAAAGTAATAGAATAATAATCCAAATTTCTTGCCTAATATAGAGATATTACATAAATTTTATAGCATGAAAATAGCTTTCTACTGCAATTATAACAAAAAAGTACAAATATTGAACTTTTTATCTCCTAATTTTTACATGTAAAACTTTTTGAGTTTGTCTATCATTTTAAGCTTTCTCTAATTTGAGTTGCTTTAATATATGAGTAATTGTTCATATGAGCAATTGTATATAAATTTTGAGGAGGAATACGATGAGCGATGAATTTTGTAGCTGCAACGTTGTGCATGAAAATGTCATCGAAATGGTCAGAAAAAAGATGCCTCAAGAGGAGAAGCTTTACGACCTTGCGGAGCTCTTTAAAGTCTTTGGCGACACGACGCGCGTGAAAATCATCTCAGCCCTTTTTGAAGCAGAGATGTGTGTCTGTGACATCGCAGAGCTTTTAAGCATGAGCCAGTCTGCCATCTCTCACCAACTTCGCGTCCTTCGTCAAGCACGTCTTGTCAAGCACCGAAAAGAGGGGAAAGTTGTCTTTTATTCACTTGATGACGAACACATTAAAGACATCTTTAACCAAGGATTAGAACACATTTTAGAACCACGAGGATATGACAATGCAATTTCATGAGAGTGCGCCCCAAACCTGCGATGAGACAACTGGAAGTTGTTGTAGCCGGTGCCAGCCCATTGTACCCGATGCACATATGCATCACGACCATCATCAGGAAGGTTTTGATGATTCCAGTTTGATGGAAATGTTCAAATCATGGCAGTTCATCACTTTTTGTATCGGTGCGGTGCTCTTCATCTCTGCTGTGTTAATGGATGAGAGCAACCCCCTTATGTTTTGGACGTATTTGATTAGCTTTTTCTTAGTTGGCGGCGAAATCCTCTACATGGCGGTCACAAACCTTTTCAAAGGGCATCTTTTTGATGAAAACTTTTTGATGGGTCTTGCAACCGTAGGTGCTTTTAGTATCGGTCAGTACCCAGAGGGTGTTGCGGTCATGCTCTTTTTCCGTGTTGGTGAGTTCTTCCAAGACTTAGCCGTGGATCGCTCACGCAAATCTATTACGAAACTCATGGACATACGCCCTGATTTCGCAAACCTTCAAAGCGACAATGGCGAGCAAAAAGTAAACCCGAGTGATGTTGCTTTAGGCAGTCGCATTATCGTCAGACCTGGGGAGAAAATTCCACTGGATGGTATGGTTATCGAAGGACGTTCCACACTTGACACCTCAGCACTTACAGGAGAATCTTTGCCCAAAGAGGTCGCAGTGGGAAGTGAGGTTCTCTCAGGAACCATCAATAAAACCGGTGTGCTTATCGTTGAGACGACCAAACTTTTTGCCGAATCGACCGTTTCTAAGATTTTGGATCTTGTCCAAAATGCAAGTACTAAAAAAGCACACACAGAGCAGTTTATTACTACATTTGCCAAATACTATACACCGCTTGTTGTGATCTCAGCTGCCCTACTCGCGTTTGTACCGCCGCTTCTGATGCAAGATGCGCTTTTAAGTGACTGGTTTAGACGCTCCTTAGTTTTCCTTGTTGTTTCATGCCCATGCGCACTCGTGGTTTCTATTCCACTTAGTTTTTTTGGAGGCATTGGTGGAGCGTCTAAAAATGGGATTTTGGTCAAAGGTGGCAATTTTCTTGAAGCGCTCAATGGTGTTGATACGGTTGTTCTTGATAAAACAGGAACACTTACAAAAGGCATTTTTAGCGTTACTTCCATCAAAGCACTTAATGGACATAGCGAAGCGGATGTTCTGCGTCTTGCGGCATTAGCAGAGATGCACTCAAACCATCCCATCGCACTTTCCATCAAACGGGCGTACACCGAGCCTTTAGAAGTCGTTGTCAGTGCGTATGAAGAACTTGCAGGCTATGGCGTGAAAGCAACCATCGATGGTCAAATCGTTCTTGCTGGCAATGATAAACTGCTTAAAGACCAAAACATTGCACACGAGACACTTGACACTCCAGATACCATTGTTTACCTCGTCGTTGATGGTGTACTCGCGGGTTATCTTACCATTGCCGATGAACCAAAGGCAGACAGCAAACAGGCCATTTTAGCACTCAAAGCATTGGGAATCAAAACTATTGTGATGCTCACTGGTGATAATAAAGCGGCGGCCAATAAAGTCGCCAAAGAGTTAGGCATCACCCACGTTGAAGCGGAGCTCTTACCGCATCAAAAAGTTGAGAAACTTGAAGAGATTATGGCGCGAAAAACAGGTAAAGGTAAAACCGTCTTTGTCGGTGATGGCATCAATGACGCACCTGTGCTTGCACGCTCCGACATCGGTATTGCCATGGGAGGGGTTGGTTCAGACGCGGCGATTGAAGCGGCAGATGTTGTTATTATGACCGATGAGATTAGTAAAGTCGCCACTGCGCTTAAAATCGCTCAAAAAACCCATACTATCGTTTGGCAAAACATCATTTTTGCTCTGGGTGTTAAAGGCGTCATTCTGATTATGGGAGCCATGGGAATTGCCACGATGTGGGAAGCCGTCTTTGGTGATGTGGGTGTTGCGCTCATCGCTGTACTCAATGCTACACGTGTTTTAACCCAGAAATAATCTTCTTTAGATGCTCCTTCTCTTAGGAGCATCTTTTCTCTCTCAATCTCATTTTTTCACTTCTTGATTCGTACAACGCATTTGTCACAATCATCTATTACAATTTCACTCAAGAATAAAAAGGAGTGTCCAATGAGTATTTCAAAACAGTTAATGGCAATGTTAACCATAGCCCTACTCGGTTTGGCTTTAAATTTTGGTGTTAGTCTTGTAAAAATGGATCAAGTTTTCGAAAAAGCAGACACCTGTAATATCAATTCATTACCAAGTGTACTTGTTATGAATGACTTGATGCAAGGAATATACCGTATTAGAATTATTTTATGGGAAGTAACAACATCTGAGGCTCATGATAAAGATGAGTTTAAAAAACTTAATGAACGCTATACACTCGCTAAAGTTAAGCTGGAAAAAGACTATAAAAACTATGAAGCTTTACTCTCTGATGCAAAAGACAAAGAACTTTATGACAAAGAGAACCTACTCTTTAAACAATACAATAGCGTTGTTGATAGCATCTTGACGTTATCGAGTGAAGATAAACTACACGAGGCAAAAAATTTATTTAAAGCTAATCTTACAATTGCTCAAGAGATTACAAAAACTCTTGAAGAGCATATGGATTACAACCAAAAATTAGCAGACAATGATGCAAAAATTGCTATTGAAACTAAAACAAGTGCGTCTATTATGATGGTTATTATTGCTATTATTGTTGCAGTTTCCGTGTTAATTTTAAGCATTCTTATTCGAAATAACATCATGCAAGGCGTACACCTCATTCGAGATAGCATTACACATTTTGTTCGTACTAAAGAGCTTAAATTTAGAATCACCTATGCAAAAAATAATGAAATTAAAGAGATTGTGGATAGCTTTAATGACTTGGTAAATACCTTAGAAAATACCATTACCGATGCAAAAACCTCTTCCAATGAAAATGCTTCTGTTTCGCATGAACTCAGCACTACGAGTATGCAAATAGGACGTAATGCAGAGCAAAGCTCGACGATTGTTGAAAATACTATTCATGAGATAGACAGCATCAAATCCTTTGTGCAAGAGACAGCGAAACTCTCGGAAAATATGAAAGAAGAGATATTAGATGCGGGTAAAAGACTTGACAATGCTAAAAAGGAAGTCATTGCCCTTCGTGGCGAGATGGATGAAGCCAGTCAATCTGAAACGGCTCTTGCTCAAAAGTTAGAGCAAATGAGCCATGACGCAGATCAAGTCAAACAAGTTCTAACCGTTATCTCTGACATTGCCGATCAAACCAATCTTCTTGCCCTTAATGCCGCCATTGAAGCAGCGCGTGCCGGTGAACATGGTCGTGGGTTTGCGGTAGTTGCGGATGAAGTGAGACAACTTGCAGAACGTACTCAAAAAAGTCTTACTGAAATTAATGCCACCATCAATGTCATTGTCCAATCCATTGTTGACTCTTCAGAGCAAATGGGGAAAAACGCTAAAAACATTCAAAGACTTTCATCTGTTTCCAGTGGTGTAGAATCAACCATCGTAGGAACAACGCAAGTCATGCAAAATAGTGTCGAATCTGTCAGTGCTAGTGCTGAAAACTCACGAAAAATTGCGCAAGATACCGATAAAATTGTGGATATGGTTGGTAACATCAATACCTTGACATCTCAAAATGCACGAAGTGTTGAAGAGATCGCTGCGGCGGCGGATCATCTCTCAAAACTTTCTGAGAACCTCAACCAAAAATTGAATCAATTTCAATAAACACTGTAGCGGCTTTTAATGCCGCTACACTCTTCTTCCAACATTTTCAAAGATCAAAAGCAGTTGAACTTTGAAAATGTTTACATGTAAATCTAAATGATAGGTTTTTGACGCTTTGTG
Organism: Sulfurospirillum sp.; assembly: GCA_036171535.1. Lineage (GTDB taxonomy): Bacteria > Campylobacterota > Campylobacteria > Campylobacterales > Sulfurospirillaceae > Sulfurospirillum. The sequence goes on from JAVHRG010000148.1 coordinate 6,880, forward strand.
TAATACATTGAAGGCAGAACCAAGCCAAACGCAATGGCAAATAAAATACTGACCGCATGCAAGCCATTTTGGATAAAACTTGAAAGCAAAGTATCGGTTACACCATCTGAATTCATCGTTACAAGGCTAATCATCATTTCATAAGCATATGTTCCTGGGATAATAGGAATAATGGAAGGAACCGTGTAAACAGGGCGAGGCATAGCGTATCGACGTGACCAAAAAACACCGATAATACCAATCGCCGTTGCGGCAATAAAGGTTGAAAGTTCGATGGAGAGATGATTGTGCATCAATACTTCTCTAAACCCATACGTAAATGCGCCACCCACAGCACACAACGGCAGAGCTGAACGAGGAACATTAAAAATCATCCCAAATCCCACAGCAGGAATGGCCGCCCAGAGTGAATTGAGTAAAAGGGTCACCCATACCATCATTACCATCCTTTTATATCCAAAAGCCCCATGGCAAGCATAATGCCAAGGGAAGACATCAGGGTCAACAACGTCGCTTGCGTCCAACGTCCCCATCCCATGCTAATATAACCTTTAAAGGCATCGAGCATCGAATTAATATAGGGAAAACCTGGTACAAGCAATAAAACACTGGAAGAAAGAACGATACTTCCTGTAGTACTGAGACCTTGGTAAAAAGAGAGACTAGCGATCAAGGTGCACACAAAGGCGGTAAAAGCAAAAACGATCAGTAAAGAGTAGTTACGACGGGAAAGTTCTTTTCGTACCATCATACCCACAGAAGCCGCCACAAAAGTGATCCCAAATCCCGGCCAATCAGCTCCTTGTAAATGACTAAACGCCGCACACGAGAGTCCAATAATGGGGACAAGCAACCACGCGGGATAAGGGTTTGAATGAATATTTTCTAGCTTTCTTTCAACCATCATAATATCGCGAGGATTTTGCTCCGCCGCAATACAGATCGTGACGATTTGATGCACAATGGACATATTGATCGGCTGTTCATGCGCGCGCCTTGTCGTTGTAACCGAAGAGTCACCAATAAGCGTGGTTAAGACAATGGCGGAAGGAATCAGCGAAATTTCAATGGAAGTACACCCTAACGCTACGCCTACACGAGACGAGAGTTGCTCAATCAAACGGCTTTCGGCACCGTATTCGAGAAGCATTGCGGCGACTCTGACAACAACAGTAGTGATTCTGGTTTGTTCTTCCCTTGAAATCGTGAGAAATCCTTTTGACATTCTATGTAAGGTATCATAGTGAAAAATAGGTTAAAACTTAAGAAGGTATAGGCTGCGCTTGACGCATTTATCTCATTTATTTAACTTTACATGTAAAGAGTTTTGGGTGTTAAAATGCAACCTTGAACGCTAGCCTATTTAAAAAATTTATCTCGAAGTGTTGCGAGCCACCCATCTTTAATATGCTCTTCCATAGGCGAAATTTCTCTTTTGTGAAGCATCGCTTGAACAGCCTCTTTATAGTCTGTATCCTCGTGTTGAATATGATTGACAAGCCACATTTGAAGATCCATCATCAACTGTTGTGAAATATCTTCACCGTTTTCATAGCATTCTTTAAAGAAATTAATGCGCTCAATAAATGAAAGATGAATCTGCTTATGCGCTTCTAGTTTACGATAACCTGCTTCTTCCATCAAACTCTCTTCAAAGGCAAGATGCGACACCGTGTAATCCATCAACGCTAAAAGCACCGTATGCACTTTTTCTTTATCATGATAGATTGAAACCGTACCAAGCTCATTAATATACTCAATCATTTGTTTGTGCTGATTATCGATAACGGCAATACCAACCGAAAAAGCTGAGTCCCATCTCCAATACCCCATTGCTATTCCTTTGAAATTTGATTCTAATGCAATTCAAAAGATTATAACATAAACTTAGGGGGGAAAAAGGGAGATTTATGATGAAAGGATGGACTGTTTTTATCTCGTTTTTTAGCTTTACATGTAAAGAGTTTATCTTCCAAAGCTTTTCATATTTCTAACCTTCCTTTCGCTACAATAACACATTTTAATTCTGGAATGTAGATGAAAAATATCTGTAAAATGGCTCTTTTAGTCATTACGCTTTTACATGTAATCAAACTTTTTATGCCTCTAAATTTAGAACTTCTAACGTTTTTTACAGCACTTTTATTTGGGTTGGGGCTTTTCATGCAACGAAAAGGGTTTCGTACCATTACCCTTATCTTTTTTGTCTTAGGCGTTGGCATACTTATTTATTATAAACTACCTTTCCCCCTTTGGATGAGCTCATTCACTTCGATGACCAACATTATCGCCATCATCGTAGTGATGCAACTTTTTGCCATTCCAATTGAAGTCGGGCATTACAGCGACACGATTGAGTATTGGCTCAAAAAGCTCTTTAAAAAAGAGAGTTCACTCTACCTTTTTGCCATGCTTGTCACCAACCTTTTTTCCAGTTTTCTGCTCTTTGGAACCGTGCCTGTGATGGTTTCACTCTTTAATAAAGCACTTAAAAACAATGTCTCTGACCACCAACGCTTTTTTGCAACCGCCATTATGCGAGGGTATGCGCTTGTGCTTTTTTGGGCACCGGGGGCGGTGATTATGCTACTGGTTATGCAAGTGACACATGTTTCGTGGTCAGAACTTTTTTTACCGGGACTTTTTTTAAGCATCATTGGTTTACTCACATCGTATCTGCTTGAGCATTTTTCTCGTCTGAATAAACCCATACTCACTGAACCGCTGCCTGCAAGCTCAATCATTGCACAAAATGCCCCAAAACAAACAGCACATATCCTTCTTGTCGTCATCTCACTTTTGCTGCTTATCTCGTTTTTTGAGGCATTTTCCATCGGTTCGGCAACAGGTAGAATTTTACTCGCAGGACTTCTTGTCTCAACGATTTGGATCGTCTCTTTTTTCAAAAATGCAGAACTCAAGAACGTTTTAAGTCTCTATTGGAAAGGTGGTATCACGCAGGCGACTGATTTTTCAGTCTTTTTTATTGCGGTGGGACTGTTTGCGGGATCCGTCGATCATAGCGGTATATTAAGCCACATTCAGCCACTCTTGCAAGGAAGCGTCAATCACCTTGGCATTTTTTCTATTCTTATCATTCCGCTTTTATTTATACTTATCGCAGTATGTGGCATCCACCCTTTGGTACTTGCGGTGATGTTTGGTAAGATCTTACTCTCCGTTTCGCTTCCTCTCTCTTCCGTTTCCATTGCGCTCATTTTGATTTTATCGGCGGCTATTTCGTTTATCATCTCACCTTTTGCGGGAATGTCACTGATGACCGCCAAATTTTTGAATGTTACACCCATGGAAGTCTCTTTAAAGTGGAACATCCTCTTTTGTACGCTCTTCTTAATAGAGGGGTTAGTTTTTGCCTATCTTTGGTCTTTTTAAACGTCTTGATTCTTTACATGTAAAAAATCCAAAAGGCTTCGCATCAACGTTTGTGTTGCTTGAAGGTACTCATTGCTTTTTGACAAGATCATTTCTTCCGTTTGAACATACGTATCTGAAACAAGCTCGTCATGGCAGTTTTCAACGATACTTCCAATCGCTTGAGCAGTCATTTCAAGGTGAAATTGTAAGCCTATAACGTGATTTCCGAGCTGAAAGGCTTGATGCGCACACGCCGTACTTTTGGCAAGGCTTAACGCATCTTTGGGAAGATCAAACGTCTCTCCATGCCAATGAAAGACTTCAATACTTGGGGGAAAAGGAAAGACATCACTTTTGACATCATTGCTCGTTGCAACAATGGGAAACCAGCCAATCTCTTTGTCTTTGTTGGGATAAACCAAACTGCCTAAAGCATTGGCGATGAGTTGTGCCCCCAAACAGATACCTAAAACAGGCTTTTTGCGTTCAATCATAGAGCGTATCCACGCTTTTTCAGCACGAAGCCAAGGGTAAATCGCTTCATCGTTCACACTCATGGGACCGCCCATTACAATGAGAAAATCAATCTCATCTACATGAGGCAAAACTGCCTCTTCGTAAAAACGAGTGAACGTTAAGGTATATCCTTTTTCAAGAAGCCATGGCTCAATCACACCCAAGCCTTCAAACTTTACATGTAAAAATACGTGCGCCCTCATGCTCTGCTCCTTTTTAAGATGACACTTTGTTTACAAAACGTAGCATTATTATTTTTAGTAGCATAACATAAAAAATGATGCGCGATTGCCTCCTTTGCCCTCTTCGTTGAGTCAATTTATTCTTACATGTAAAGTTGTTTAAAAAATAATCAAAAAACTACACTTTTATTCTCTTTCTCTGCTTAATTTTGTGCTAAACTGCTTGCATCACATTTAGGTGAAAGGGTAAAGGGTACACTATGATTGAGTCAAAAAGTCCACTCTACGATGCATTTAAAGGCATCTTAAACACGATCGATAAGAACCGCGTCCAAGAGTTGCTCACGTACATGAATACTGAAGCAATCAACTTCAACCTTTTCAAAAACAACGCTTTTATTGAGCGAAAGTTTCCCTTTGACATTATTCCACGTATTGTCTCGCACGAAGAGTTTACGTACCTCGAAAAAGGCATACAGCAACGTATTCACGCGCTTAATCTCTTTTTAGAAGACATTTATGGAGCGCAAAAAATTCTTAAAGATGGCATCATCCCTAGCGAATTTGTCTTTTCATCTAAAGCTTACCTGCCCGCTTTTGCCAACACCCCTGTGGCGAAGAACATTCGCGTGCACATCAGCGGCATAGACCTTGTTAAAAACAGTGTAGGGGACGGTTGGGTTGTACTGGAAGATAACCTTAGAGTCCCCAGTGGCGTAAGTTATCCACTTTCACTTCGTATGTTGACACGTAAAGTCTTTCCAGAGTTTTTTGAAAAACTGCCAATTCAAGGGGTGCAGGATTACCCCAATAAGCTTGAAAAAGCGATGAACTATGTCAACACGGGTGGCATTAATGTCATTTTAACACCTGGGCGTTATAATTCCGCGTTTTATGAGCACTCTTACCTTGCCAAAGCCAGTGGTGCCATTCTAGCCAATGGTGAAGATTTGGTGGTGGAAAAAGACAAAGTGTATCTTAAAACCTACAATGGTAAAAAAGCACGTGTAGGAGCTATTTACCGACGGCTTGATGATGAAGCACTGGATCCTGTTGAGTTTCATCCAGACTCTTTGATTGGTGTGCCTAACATCACACAAGCGTATCGTGCAGGCAATGTTGCACTGATGAACAGCATCGGAAATGGCATTGCGGACGATAAAGGTATCTACTACTTTGTACCTGATATGATTAAATACTATATGAATGAAGAGCCGATCTTGCAAAATGCCCCCACCTATTTGGCGTTTTTTGAGAAAGATCGTAACCATATTTTACAAAATATGCGCACGTTGGTCATCAAAGATGTTGCCGAAGCTGGCGGTTACGGCGTTGTTTTTGGATGTAATCTTTCTAAAAATGAGCGTCAAAAATTAAAAGATGCTATTATTGCAGAACCTAGACGTTTTATTGCGCAAGAGGTCATTGAGTTTTATGACATCGAATGTTTAGATGATCATGGATCTTTTTCACCACGAAAAGCCGATCTTCGCATGTTTTCAATTTACGGTGAAGATATTTTTGTCTGGCCAGGAGGACTCACGCGTTTTGCGATGGATCCAACCAGTTACATTGTTAACTCTTCCCAAGGTGGCGGTTTTAAAGACACTTGGGTTTTAAAGGATAACCGATGATTCTCATAGCACCTCAAAGCGCAGAACATCTTTATTGGATGGGGCGTTATATTCAAAGAGCTGAGAGCATGACCCGTCTGATCATTGAGTTATTCAATAAAATTTTAGATGAAAATTTTGATGAAGCCAAAACATTTTATGAGAAACTTGGCATTGAAATGAGCTATGACTCAGCGCAAATGTTTTTGCGTAAAAGTGTTTTTGATTTGGAAGATGCTAGCTTATGTGACACTATCAATGCTGCGCGTGAGAATGCTATTTTGACGCGTTCCCATCTCTCCAATCGTATGTTTAGCCGTATTAATGCTCTTTATTTGGCGTATCAAAAAGCCAAAGAAGAACGCACTGTTTCACTTTACTGGCTTGAGGGAACCTTAAAAGAGCTTGATTCTATTTGGGGTAATTTTGAACTTTCACTGGTGGAAGCCAAAGAAGCACCATTGATTCAATTGGGAAAAGTGGTGGAACGTATGGACTTGAACATTCGCCTTTACGATAGCATTGAGGCGGCATTACTGGATGTTGAGAAACTCAACAGCATTGCCGAAAAAGTTCGTCCAAACCATAAACATGTTTCACTCTCTTCAAGCAACAGATATAAAACATTACAAACCATAAATTCAGTATTCGGGGCATTGACAACAACGCATGAAAGTTAATTTTTCTTATGATTTTACGCTCACCTTTGATGAGCCTATACGTAACCATCACTTTTGTCTACGCATTGTGCCGTATCACAATGCTATACAACAGCTTTTTGATTGGAAGCTCACCCTAAATGATACAATCCCCTATCAAGAGACACGAGATGGTTTTGGTAACCATTTAGTCTACGGATTTATCGGAAAACCTCATCGCGCGCTTAAAGCGAAGATGGAAGGGGAAATTGAGCTTTTACCCTATGTTTATCACGATAATGAGCCAGTAGAGCTCTATATTCCACACTCTACGCTTGCTCCATTTAGCATGATTTTGCACGATTTTTTCCGCTCACTCAAACTTCCTGTAACGGATTTTCGAAAAGCATATTTCTTAACACAAACACTTTTTGAGCAGTTTAAACCTATAGAGGAAAGCAAGGCTAAAGGGCTAGAGACTTTTTTACTCTACAAAGAGGGATTGAGTCAAGATTTTAGCCATCTTTTAATTGCGCTCTTGCGACAAAGTAACATACCTGCACGCTTTGTCAATGGTTTTATTGACGGTATCAACAAAACCCATACATGGGTTGAAGCGTTTGTTGATGGAGATTGGAGAGGATTTGATCCCCTCAATGGTACATTGATTAATGATGAGCCTTATATTAAGATCGCTCATGGACGAGATTTCTCGGAGTGTCAGATTCACAGAGGCAGTTACATTGGTAAGCGCCAACATATTTTAGAAATTACAGGTAGAATTGGGAAGGATGAGCAATGATCGAAGAAGTCTTTAACGTCAAACTTCCTGTCAACGAATCTTTAACGCTCAGACGTAACCGCTTTTCTCCTGAAGATATTAGCACGTCAACCAGACGTATTTCCATTGTTACTGGTATTCATGGTGATGAGATTGAGGGACAATATGTCTGCTATCTGCTTGCCAAATGGCTCAATAGCAACAAACATTGCATTAAAGGCATTGTTGACATTTACCCTGCAATGAACCCGATGGGCATCGACAGCATCACACGAGGTTTTCCTTTTTACGATGTTGACCTTAATCGTAACTTTCCCGGCAATACCTCTGATTTCTTACCTTCACAAGTCGCCAGCGCCATCGTTGATACCGTCAGAGGAAGCGACTTTGCCATTGATATTCATGCGAGCAATATCTTTTTACGTGAACTTCCCCAAGTGCGCATTAGTCGCTCAACCGCTGATGAACTTATTCCATTGGCGGAGAAACTCGACATTGAATTTATTTGGGTGTACGATGCTGTCACCGTTTTGGAGTCTACGTTTGCTCATGCGATGAACTCACTCGGCACTAAAACGCTCGTTGTGGAGATGGGTGTTGGGATGCGCATTACCAAAGAGTACGGACAAAGCCTTACCAAAGGTATTTTAAACCTGCTCGCACATGTGGGTATCATTGACAAACCCGTACTACCAACGACGAAAACAACGGTTTCAAACCTCCATTCGGAAGTCTTTTTTGTCAACGCCTCAAAGCCTGGAATTTTCATTCCTATTTTAGAGCACAATGTTACTGTCCTTAAAGGTGAAAAGCTCGGAGAGATTATCGATCCACTTTCTGGAACGATTGAAGAGACTATTATTAGCCCGTGCAATGGGCTTTTATTTACCATTCGCGAATATCCCGTTGTGTATGAAGGTTCCCTCCTTGCACGCATACTTGAAGACCCCAAAGAGGACACTGCCCTATGATAGAAGAAGTTTTATTTGAGATTAGCTCTCTAAGCCGCAATCCTCTTAAAGTCCAAGGATTTCGTTTTGGCAGAGTTGGCACAACGCCCAGTTGCGTTATCGTAGGCCCTATGATGGGCAATGCCATTGATCAACTTTGGATTGCATCGCAGTTAGTGCGTTTTTTACGCCAACATGAACTCGCCAATGCCGCCTTTGTCAAAGGTGAAATTCTCATTGTCCCAACGGTCAATCCCTATTCCTTTAATATGGGTAAAAACTTTTGGCCGCTCGACAACACTGACATCGATGTGATGTTCCCAGGCTATGATAAAGGTGAGACGACCCAACGCATCGCCGCACGCTTGTTCGAAAAAACCAACAACTACGACTACGCGATTTTACTGGAAGCCAGAAAAGATCATTCTGAGTGTATCCCTTATGTCAAAATATTGCAATCAAGCATGGATTATGTGGATGACGCACGCGATTTTGGGCTGGATTTTATTCATGCCAAAGAGGAAAGCCCGAACGATACGGTCTCCTTAACCTATAACTGGCAAGTCTGGAATGCCAAAGCATTTTCACTCGTTTCAGGTAAAAAAGGGACATTGCGAAAGCATGAAGCCAATAAAGTTTTTGATGCGATTGTGCGCTTTTTAGTGAAAAAAGAGCTCATTGACTTCTCAACCTTTGAAGGATCACATGGCAATCTTGTCATGCCAAGTGACGTTGAAGCGATTAAAAGTACCGCCGCAGGGCTCTTTGATACGCTAGCCAATATTGGCGATTCTGTGGTGCATGGTCAACCTTTGGCGCGCATTTTCAACTCACTCGATGGCACGCTTATTCAAACGATTATCTCACCGTGTGATGGCATTATCTCCTGTAAATACGACTATTCACTCATTTTCCAAAATGCGATTGCTTATCGCATCATTAAAGTCGAATCCTCAGAAAACCATCTCTAAACGTTACATGTAAACCTTTACGATTTACATGTAACGTCTCATCACGCTCATATTACGCTTCTTAGGGCTTTTTCCAAAAATTTACAATCTTTGCTTTATTGAAAAA
>JAVHRG010000149.1:0-3323 GCA_036171535.1 Sulfurospirillum sp.
CTCGCATAAGAAGCATCCACCACTTATTGAATGAGTTCATCATGAATTTCATCTTTACCATCATAGATGTTGGAGTGAGGTTTTGCAACATAGTCTATAGCTCCAGCTTCTAATGCATCAAGGGTTACTTGTGCACTTTTGCGTGTTAAAGAGGAGACCATGACGACAGGCGTTGGAAAATAGGTCATCAGTTTTTGTAAAAATGTCACACCATCCATACGCGGCATTTCTACATCTAAACAGACCACATTAGGCTTAAGCTCTATGATCATATCTCGCGCGATAAAGGCATCTGCAGCAAGTCCAACGACCTCAATACGCTTATCGCTCTCTAAAATTTCTCGTAAAATGTGCCTCGCCGTGGCGCTATCGTCCACAATTAAAACCCTAATCATTTTCCATAATCTCATTTTGTACATATTTAAGAATAATTCTATTGGCATCACTGATCATCATAATACGTCTGCCATTATTTCCACCCGTGTCTTCGGCTTTAATTGGGATAGTGTACTGCCTCAAAATCTCTTTGGCAATCATAATATTTTTTTGTCCTATCATTTGCCCTTCTGTATTGGTTTTATGGATATTGGCGCCTCCAAAAATTTTAGCCTCCATATTGTGTCTTGCACAACCAATATTTTCCATATTTTCAATCATCTTAGGAATGGAAATATTACCAAATTTTGGACTTTCCAATCCATTGCCATTCCACAGTGGCAAGAGGTAGTGATTCATTGCACCTATCATCTGCACTTTATCATACAAACATACGCCCACGCAAGAACCTAGTACCGTAACAATTTCAGTGGGATTGATGGCAATAAAAATCTCTCCAACATGGATGAACTTTCGTGATAACATCAGAACTCTTTCATATCATCAAAATCATCAAACATAAATTCATTGCCACCTTCACCCAAAAGCGCTTCCGCTGCATTTTTATCTTGAAGCTTAAGCACTACAGTAAACGTTGTTTTCTCTTCACTGGATTCATAATCAATCTCGCCATCCAATGAATCAACCAAAGCATTGACGACGCTGAGACCCAAACCAAGACCCTCCACAGATTCTCTTGCTTTACTCTTTTTATCCACTTTTTTAAAGCGATTGAAGACCTCTTTTTTATACTCTTTTAAAATCATATCGCCGATATTAGTGATAGCAATCACAAGATTTTTGTCTTCTATACCTACATTTACAGTAATTTTCTTACCTTTAAAAGAGTATTCACAGGCATTTGAAAGAATATTAGAAAGAATACAATGAAGCTTTTTTGTATCACTGATGATGGTCTCTTGTAAAGCGATATGAGACTCTACAACCAATGATTTTTCTTCTATCAAGTAGGCAAAGGAACTAACCACTTCCTCAAAAAGTTTTTCGAGATCGACTTCGCTGAAATAACTGCCTATCTCTCCTGCTTCAATTTCTGCTGCCATAAAAATATTGGTCAGTTGAAAATTGAGTTTGAGAAGTTCTGTATTCAAAAAGCCTTTAATTTTTTCAGTTTTAGGTGAATCTTCATTTTTTTGCATCATAGAAGAGAGATTAAGCAGTGAACTGACAGGATTGTTAAATACATTTTTAATCAGTGATAAAAATTCTCCTTTAACTGAATCCGTTTCTTTAAGCTTTTCATTGAGATCATACAACTTTTTAGTCGTAAATTCTAACTCTTCGAGCATGGTATTTTTTTGCTCAAACCGTCTTTCTATCTCTTCTAATAATGCTTTATCGCTTATATTTTCAGTCATTTTAAACCTTTTGATAAATTGATGCACTTCTGGATTTAAATCCTGTTTTGATATCAGTGAGTGCCTCGGAACTTCCAATAAAAAGATACCCACCTTGATCTAGCATAGTGTAAAACTTTTGTACCAATGTTGCTTGTGTTGGCTTATCAAAGTAGATCATAACATTACGGCAAAAAATAATGTCAAATTTTTTTTCTTTAAAAATAGTGTAATTTCCCGTTACAAGATTAAATCCTCGAAAAACAATGCGACGTTTGATTTTTTCATCAATGGTGTAGACGCTCTTTTCATTCTGGAACACTTTATGAAAATATTTGTTAAGGTAAATGCTTCCGAGTGATCCTGCGGACTGTTCACTGTAAACGCCCCCATTGGCTTCTTTTAAAACCCGAGGAGAAACATCGGTTGCCAAAATTTTTACGTCAAGATTAGGGGCATTTTCCTCTAAAAACATGGCGATGCTGTAAGGTTCTTCTCCCGTAGAACATGCTGCCGACCAAATGCGAAGCTTATTTTTCTTCTCCAGCATGGTTGACAAGTTGCTTTTCCAAAACTCCCACTGCTTCGATTCTCGAAAAAAAGAAGTTACATTCGTTGAGATTAAAGAGCAAAGGTATTCAAGTTCATTCCCCGTTTTATCGTTCACTAAAGTGTTGTAATATTCGCTAAAATCATTCAGATGCAGTTGCTTAACCCTTTTGGCGAGTCTTGCTTGCACCAAATAAATTTTTTGTTCACCTAATGAGATACCAATATGTTCATAAATATAATGTTTAAATAGCTCAAACTCCTTTTTACTGAGAGTGAGCCGCTCCATTAGTACAATTCTTCCACATTTAAGATAAGAGCAACTTCACCATTTCCCATAACAGCTCCACCACTCACACCTTCAGTTTTTGCAAAAAACTCACCTAATGTCTTAATAACGACTTGTTGACGACCAACAAGTTCATCCACTAAAAGGGCAAATTTGCCTTTATCATTTTCAATACATACCAAAGTCGACTCCCAAGGGTTGGGAGAAGTGTGTTCAAGTTCTAATGCGCGTGCTAACCTTATAATCGGTAATAGCTCAGAACGCAATTGCACGAACTCTTCTTTACCCCCAGCAATATGTACGGATTCTTGTTGTGGCCTAAAGGATTCAATAATGGAGAGGGTTGGGATAATATAAATTTTGTCAGAACATCGTACGATCATCCCATCAATAATTGCCAACGTTAAAGGTAAAACAATCGAAAAAGTATTGCCTTTCCCCTCAGCTGAAACAATGTCGACTTTACCGCGTACACCTTCAATAGCATTGCGTACCACATCAAGACCTACACCTCGCCCCGAAAGATCGCTAATCACATCAGCAGTCGAAAAACCAGGTTGCATAATAAGTCCATAAATTTGTGCCTCACTGAGTTCATCACTTGCGCTGATAATACCTCGCTCTAAAGCTTTTTGATAGACTTTTTGCTTATTAATGCCCCTGCCATCATCACGTACCTCGATAATGATATTGCCACCTTTGTGATAAGCACTCAACGTCACAATACCTTCTTCGCTCTTACCCGCCTTAAG
>JAVHRG010000150.1:0-3301 GCA_036171535.1 Sulfurospirillum sp.
CGCAACCCCTAGTGGATAGTAAATACCGCTTGTTCCCCCTGTAAGAACATTGATAAACTCTGCCCCATAAAGTGATGCTCCAAGACACACTGCTGCGGCACTCACCAAAAGTGATCTTTTCATTGATTGCTCCTTATGAAATTTTAATATTATAGTAAAAGGCTATTAAGCCCTATCCGTCTTATCGTAACGATAGGAGCTTAATAAACTTCTTATAATTTTACTTTAATGCAAATTTTCTTGGAGAATCTAACAAAAATACCCGTTTACATGTAAAATGCTTCGTATAGAAACATTTTAATAGCCAAGCACTTCATCCACTAAAATAATCGTTGTACGCCCTTCATCATCACCATTGATATATGTGAATTTTTTACCAATATTATTGATGTTATAGCGAGGTTCTTTTCCTAAGCTAATGGCAGCCTTATTCATTCGTTCAATATTTTTAGGACTAGCAACATCATGAATGCGCTTAAAGCCCTCTTCCACATTTTCAACCAATTTATTGATTCCTGCGATAATTAGCACCTTTTTAGGTCCAAAAATCTGTGCGGCAACTCTGTTTCCACTTCCATCGGCATTGACCAGCTCGCCGTTTTTAGTCAGTGCATTTGTACTTGTAATATACAAGTCTGCAAGTATTCCTTTGTGTCTACGATCACTATTCTCCTCCATACTAATGCCAGATTCGTACTGATTAAAAAGCGTAATATCCTTACGAGAAGTAACATGATCGTATAAACCTATCTCTTTGACCGTAGTTGATCCACCAAAACCTATCTTCATATGCGGTTTAATGAAACTCATGGCAACACTAAGTGCCTCTTCTTTTGTAGGAACACAAATGAGTTCAAACCCATGTTTTTTGTAGATTTTTTTGAGATTTTCCATCCTATTGTCCTTTGAATCTGTGAATTGCTGAAGCATTATAGAAAAAACTCTTATTTTAAACAAGGTATAAACAAGCTATAATAATGCACTATTTAGAATATCATACAAGGAATTGACCCCTATGGGAAGAGCGTTTGAATACCGAAAAGCAGCGAAAATGAAACGATGGGGAAATATGTCACGCATATTTCCAAGGCTTGGCCGTACGATCATGATGGCAGCAAAAGAAGGTGGTGGTGACCCTGAGAGTAATGCAAAACTCCGTACTGCTATCCTCAATGCTAAAGCGGAAAATATGCCTAAAGATAACATCGATGCCGCGATTAAAAGAGCGCTTGGCAAAGATGCACAAACCCTTAATGAAGTCACTTTTGAAGGCAAAGGGCCTCATGGTTCACTCTTTTTTGTTGAGTGTGCTACTGATAACAATACCCGTTCAGTTGCTAACATCAAAAGTGCCTTTAAAAAAGCGGGCGGTGAGATGGTGAACAATGGCTCACTCGAATTTATGTTCTCTCGTAAAGCGGTTTTTGAATTTGCAAAGACAGCAGACATGGACATTGAAGAGTTAGAACTTGAACTGATTGATGCAGGTCTTGAAGAGATCGAAGAAGAAGATGGCGTGGTGCTAGTTTACGCAGACTACACCAATTTTGGAACGCTTAATGCCGCGTTTGATCGCCTTGGAATCACTCTTACTAAAGCTATCTTAGAGCGCATTGCCAACACACCCGTTACTTTTAGTGAAGAACAGATGGTTGATGTGGAAAAAATCATCGAGAAAATTGAAGATGATGACGACGTACAAGCCGTTTATACCAACATTGGATAACACTTTTTAGGGCTTTACATGTAAAGCCCTACTCCTTTAAATTTTCAAAAAAATCACAAATATTTACGTCTAGAACATTAGCAATTTTGCATAAATGTTCAATATTGAACTTTTTATGTTGAATGCCAAGTTCAGCCTTGGCGTAAAATGCTGCCGAAGAATGCCCAATCGCTAAAGCCATCTCAAGCTGACTTTTGCCTCTTTTTTCTCTCAATAGCTTTACATTATGACGTATTTGAGCATGAATTGCTTCAGCATCATATGGATTCATGACCTTCTTGCTCTTTCTAAACAGTTTCTGATACAGGCAGACTTTTTTATGAGTTTACTTGGATAACTCTTTTGCTTCAATGTCCCATGGGACATTGATGTATTTTTTGTATTGGCTTACAATGCTAACAGTATTAATTTTTAATCAATACTTATTCTGTCATTACTTAGTTATTGTGACTTTTCAAGAAAAAACAAATACAAATAGGAATTTTAGCAGGTTTATAATTATTAGCTTTATTAGCAAGACACAAAAGGTTTTTAGCATGAAAAGTATTAGTAAGAAGTTATTCTATGCCTTCATCCTATTTTTTAAAACTTCCTCTCCGCGAAACCACACATTAGTATGAAAATTAAAAAAACCTCACAAAGTCCTTAATACTTGCACTAAAAACTAAAAATACACTAAGCCAAAAAAGGAGTCGACTATGAGTATATCAAAACAGTTGATGGCGATATTAGCTATTGCCATTTTAGGTATTGGGGCAGTTTTTATCATAAGTATCCAAAAGATGGAGCAAGTTTACGAAAAGACAAACACGTGCAATGTCAATTCATTACCAAGTGTCTTACTCATGGGCAATATGTTACAGGATTTTAGCACGATGCGTGTTACGATGTGGGAACATCTAGCGACAGAGGATAGAAATGAACAAAAAAAACTTGAAGCCAAATTCAAAAAATATCATGCCTCTTTTGATACCTATTTTAAAAAATACGAAGTCATGCTTTCCGATGATACAGACAAAGAATTTTACAAAAAAGAACAAGAAATAATGGCTATTTATATTCCCGTGGTCGATAAAATTTTTAAACTTTCAGATGATAGCAAAAATGCTGAAGCAAAAACATCTGCTTACGATCATGGCTCAATCGTTGGAGATATGGTAAAAACACTTGAAGAGCATATGGCATATAACCAAACTTTAGCTCAAAATGATGCCAAAGAAGCGATGAGTGCCAAAAGTAGTGCAACAACCATCATGATAGCTTTATCCTTGATGGTCACGCTTGCTGTCATTATTCTTGGCATTATGATTCGCAATAATATCATGAACGGAGTCTTTCTCATTCGTGATGGCATCAGTGGCTTCGTCCAAAATAAAGAGCTCAAGTTTAGAATCAAATATGGCAAAAACAATGAGATTCAAGAGATCGTCAATAGCTTTAATAGTTTAGTCGATACCCTAGAAACTATTATTGATGATGTGAAGCATTCATCATCTGAAAATGCTTCCGTTTCTCATGAACTCAGTACAACCAGTATGCAAATCGGGCGTAATGCTGAAAATAGCACACAGATTG
>JAVHRG010000151.1:0-3290 GCA_036171535.1 Sulfurospirillum sp.
CTCTCTTTGGCACTTAAAAGACGTGCACCAATAGAAGGAACAATCATAACCGCCACAAGGTATGAGATCACAATACCCGAAGCCACAGTCATCGCAAAGGAGTTAAAGAACATACCTACGATACCATCCATAAAGGCGACAGGGATGAAAACGGCTAAAAGAACGGAGGAGATTGCCAAAATGGAAAATGCCACCTCTTTGATACCCTCAAACGATGCTTCAAAAGGTTTCATACCCTCTTCCATTTTTTTCATAATATTTTCAATCACAACAATCGCATCATCGATGAAAATACCAATCGCAAGGGTCAAACCAATGAGTGTTAAACGGTTAAGATCATAGCCAAGCGCATTCATAATCGCAAACGTACCGATAACCGACGTTGGAATAGCCAGTGCTGAAACAATGGTAGCGGTAACATTACGCAAAAAGGCAAAAACGATGATAATCGATAAAAAGGCTCCAAAGATAAGGTCAAAGCGAACATTGTCGATGTTAATCATGATCTTTTCAGATTGATCTTGCAAGATTTTAATCTCGTTGTTTTTACCTGCTAAGAGTTGCATATCGGGCAAGATTTTTTTAATGCCAGTAATGATGTTCAGAACATTTTCACCGGCAATCTTTTTGACTTCCAGTGTGACACCTCTTTGACCGTTATAAGATGAAAAACTCTTAGGGTCGCTGAGTCCATCGACAACGGTCGCAACGTCTTTAAGGCGAACGCCTGGCTTTACCAGAAGGTCTTTGATTTCATCGATATTCGCAGCATCGCCTTCGGCTTTGATGACGATCTCTTGTTTTTGATCAACCATCTTGCCAGCGCCCTGCTTGATGTTTTGCTTAGAGATGATGCCGCTTAGATCGGATGCGCTGAGATTGTATTTGTTAAGTAAAAATGGGTCAATAAAAATGCGAATTTCACGCTCTTGAAAACCAATAATATTGACTTCCCCCACGCCTTTAACCCGTTGAAGTTTTGGTTTGAGCTTTTCATCAGCAAGTCGCATTAAAGCGATTTCATTTTTACCATCACTCGCTACGAAAAGCTTGATGACACCACCCGATGCTCCAAGTTTTTTTACCACAGGCTTATCCACTTCAGTAGGAAGGTTGAGTGCACCTATTTTATCGCGTACATCATTGGTCGCAACATCAATATTTTTATTCAGTTTAAACTGAATAACAACCGAACTAAATCCTTCATAGCTGGTTGACATCAGTTTATCAATGCCATCTACTCCAGAGACGGCCTCTTCGATCTTATCCGTAACTTTTGACTCTACTGTGGATGGATCAGCCCCATTATAGTTTGTTTGAATGGTAACCACTGGAAAGTCAATGTTTGGGTAGAGGTTGATGGGCATCGTGTTATAGGACATCAAGCCAAAGACGATAAAGGTTAAAACGCCCATTAGGGTCGTAATGGGACGATTGATTGCTAATTTATACATAGTTTATTCCGCTACTATCATGCCGTTGCCAAAAAGACCTGGCATCAAATCGACTGCTTTGACTTCCGCTTGCATTTCACGGGTACTTGGCAAAATAGTTGGGTAGATTTTACTAATCACACCTTCATATTTTTTATCACTACCATCGACTTTGTAGGTAAATTTTTGTCCTACTTTGACATTGTTCCAATATTTTTCATCCATTTTAAGCACTAACTTGACATCATGGGTGCTGGCAACCGTAAGAAGCTTGGTTTGAGAACCTAGGACGATGTCGCCAAGTTCTGTCATTTTCTTTGTCACAACTAAATCATACGGTGCACGAAGTTCTGTTTTTTTGAAGATAATCTCTCTGTTTTGAGCATTTAAGAGTTGAATATCTCGATCATACAGATAGTTTTCCATCTTCTCTTTGTCAATAACATCGGATATCTTGGCATAGCGATCATACGTTTTAACCGAATGTTCCGCATTTTTACGAGCGACTTCAAACTCATTTTTTTCTTGTGCATTGCTCAAAGCCAGCAGTAAATCACCTTTCTTGACTTTGTCACCAACATCTACATTTAAAGATCCTACCACCCCAGAAATGGAGAGTCCAAGCTCAGAGCTTTTTTCACTGACAACGTCAAAGGTTGCATAAACTTCCCCTGCAAGAAGGGCTTGAAACATTAAGAGTGTGGTTATTAAAATTTTTTTCATTGGATGGCTCCTTTTATCTCTTTACCCATTTCGTAGAGTAAGACGGCTTTTTGGTATTCAACCTCATTGAGGGCGGTTTGAAGCTGTGAGCGTGCATTAAATTTATCGCTCAGAGCATCAAGATAGGTTACGTTGTTCACGATTCCTTGTTGAAATTTCTTTTTGATAAGTTCATAAGTCATCTCAGAAGCGCTAAGCCTTGCTTTGGCGGCTTCTATCTTTGCAAGCGCTGTTGTGTAGCTATTTTGAGCACTTTTGAAACTGGCTTTGGCTTTATCTTTTTCATACGCTAAATCACTGTTTTTGGAAAGATACATTTTTTGCGCGGCTTGATAACTGGCTGAAGTGGAACCAAAGTCAAAGATTTTCCACTGCATAGAGAGTTGCACGGTATTTTGGTGGTCTGCATCCGTTTCCCATGCAGGGTTAGCATAGTCGTATTTGAAACGTGAATAGGTGTCTTCTATTTTAATGGTTGGTAAATGTGGTGATTTTGCCGCTTCTGCTTCTGCTTTAGCACTTTGTGCACTCTGCTCTAACGCTAAGATATCAAAGCGTGTTGCATCATTCCCTTTGGTTTCTTGAAGGGCTATCGTTGAGCCTGACTCAACATGTACCTCTTTCCCTGTCATGTATTCTAGGGTATTTGAGATGTTATTGAGGGTATTATCTAAGGTTAAAAGATCGACCTTGGTCTGCTCAATGGTTGAGATGATTTTTTGCAATTCATCAGCAGTTGCGCTCCCTACGGAGAGGAATTTTTCAAGTCGGTAGCGTTCTGCTTCTAACTGTTCCATCTTTTGAAGCGTTGATTCCCTGCTTGCAAGTGTACTGATGTAGTTGTAATAGTAGTAGATCACGTTTAAAGAGACATTGTTTTGTACTGACGCGAGCGAAAATGTTGCAGATTTTACAAGGGCTTGTTGTTGATCGAACAGCGCTTCACGTTTTCCACCATCGTAAATAGTAAATGCGAGTGTGGCTGAACCTGTCCGACTTTTTTCAGGGTAAAGCATGCTCTCCTCTTGGTTATAGGTTTGATTTGCACCTAAACTAAGACTGGGTAGATACCCACTTTTGGTGGCGTACTCTTTTTCTTTTGCCGCTTCAAGCTCATAACGTGACGCTTCCACG
>JAVHRG010000152.1:0-3279 GCA_036171535.1 Sulfurospirillum sp.
ATGATAGGGTATTACGATACAGATATGCTCAATATTGTATTGCCAACATTCCTCTTGTGGTCATTGATCTTAGCGCTCCGTACGAAAGAAGAGAAGTACCTTTTACTCACCGCGTTAGAAATTATTGCTTACAGATGGTGGTATCCACAAAGTTATTCACTTGAATTTTCTTATTTTGGATTGATCTTGGCATATGCTTTAATCTTTGATCGCAAAAATCTCTTTAATTTCAAGCTATTAACCATTATGCTCTTTGCAATGATGGGATTGCCAAGTATCATACGATTGCTGATTGTCATTGGCATTTATATCAGTTTTAAACAAGAAAGATTAAAACAGTATGTATGGTATTTCTTAGCAGCTGCAGGGATCCTTTTTATTCTAACGGGTGGGCTAGAGCCTATTTGGCTTAGGCTGCAACTCTATGTTTTTAAAGACGCAATAGAAGTAAGCTCCGATGATTTGTCACTGCATTTTTTCTCTGTAATGCAAACAGTTCGTGAAGCAGGGCAAATTGATTTTGTAACCTTTGCCGAACGTATTAGTGGACACACCGTTACGTTTTTACTTTCGATTATTGGCTATGTCATGATGGTAAAAAAATACCCTGCAATGTTGTTAGGGTTACCTCTTTTAGGGCTTGGTTTTTTAGCACTTTGGGGAGGACTTCGTTTTACTATTTATGCAGTTCCTGTCTGTGCCTTAGGCGTGTCGTACCTGCTTTTTACATGGAGCAATTATATCACCCAACTATTTGTGAATAAAAAGCTTGGAAGTATGGTTAAATCAAGTTTTGTGATTCTCTCAAGCCTAGGAATTTTGTATCCTAATCTTTTGCATGTCATTGAATATCGCGTGCCAACAGTTTTTAATAAAACAGAAGTAGAACAATTGGATTCGCTTAGAAAAGTGGCAGATCGCGAAGATTATATTGTGAGTTGGTGGGATTATGGGTATCCAATTCGTTATTACAGTGATGCTAAAACCCTTATTGATGGTGGTAAGCATGAGGGAGCGGCTAATTTTCCTGTGAGCTTCATGCTAACCAATCCACAAGAGAGTGCGGCAAGGCTGGCACGACTTGAAGTTGAGTATACAGAAAAAGCCTTTGTTATTGCAGAAAAAAATGAGACAAAAACAAAAAATGAACAGAAAAAAATTATCAATAACACTGCCCAAATGACATTGGACTATAGTTTTCACGATGCGAACGATTTTTTAGAAGCATTGCAGACACCGCTTACCTTGCCAGCAAAAACGCGTGAGATCTATTTTTATCTGCCATATCGAATGCTCAGTATCTTTCCCACAGTGGCGCAATTTAGTAATCTGGATGTGATGAGTGGTAAAATGGTACGACAGCCTTTTTTCTTTCAGACAAATCGTTTTAAGGACAATGGAACGACACTGGATTTTAGCAGTGGTCTTGTTCTTGATAAAGCCAAAGGTGTACTAAAGCTTGGTACACAGGATATTCCTATCAAATATTTTATTCAAACGTCCTATACGCCTGAATTTAAATTTGTTAAAGAGCAAAATGTGATCCATGCAGATGGAGCTTTCTCCATTATCTATATGCAAGCGTATAACACATTTCTTATTCTTGATGAAGCAATGTTCAATTCGACCTACATTCAACTTTTTGTATTGGAAAATTATGATGAACGATTCTTTGAGCCGATCAGTTTAGAAGCATATGCTAAAGTGTATAAGCTCAAAATTTAGCTAAAATAAGAAAAAAACAAAAGGTCTGATATGATTATTCGTGAGATTCAGCAGTTTGCTGAGGTTAGGACAAGGGCAAGGGCATATTTGTGCTATCTCTTTACGCGTAATATCCCTAACCGTATGCCTGAACCAAACTTGGACATCATTAGTGCAAGTCTTGATAAAATTGTTCATGAAGTTGAAGAGTTTGAAGCCCTTTATCTACTCGATCAATCAGGCAATCAAGTTATCAACAATATCACGGATGATCCACATCGTAAAGGTGGATTGGGGCAAAATCGTAGTGGAAAGTCTTACTATTACCGTGCTGTTCGTGAAAAACGTTGTGTGTTAAGTGATCCTTATCCTTCTACATTAACCAATGATTTAACAGTAACCGCTTCATATCCTATCTATGATGAGCAAGGTATCCTTAAATTTATTGCGTGTATCGATGTCTCTTTGGAGCATATTCTCAAGATTGCCCATCCTTCATCATTACAGTCTGTTTTTGGAAAAACATCTCAAGTAATTTACACTATTTTTTCACTCTCCCTACTGGCAATTGCCCTGTTACTACTCTTTAATGGGATGCGTAGTTTGTTTATGCACGGTCTTGAATTTAATCTTTTAGATATTAAAGCGATGTTTGAATCGACCATTTTAATTACCCTCTCTTTAGCTATTTTTGATCTGGTAAAAACGATTTTTGAAGAGGAAGTTTTAGGAAGGAATGAGCGAGATGACAGTGGTGGTATGCACAAAACGATGGTACGCTTTTTGGGCTCTATTATCATTGCTCTTGCCATTGAAGCATTAATGCTCGTCTTTAAATTTGCCATTATTGATGCGGCACACATTGTGTATGCAGTTTATCTGATTGGAGGCGTAACGATGCTTCTCTTTGGATTGGCATTTTACCTTAAATCAATACCCCAAAAGAGAGATTCATGATAGGATTGATTGATTACAATATGGGCAATCTTCGAAGCGTCACCAACGCGTTTGAGAAGTTGGGTGTTGCCATTGAGATTGTCAAAGATGCAGACACTGTATCGAAATTTGATAAGATTATTTTACCAGGAGTAGGTGCTTTTAAAGATGCAATGATGTGCCTTAAAGAGCGAAATCTTGATGAGTCTGTTAGGGCATTTGCAGCTTCTGGTAAGCCCCTTTTAGGCATTTGCCTTGGGATGCAATTGTTGTTTGAAAGCAGTGTTGAGTTTGGAGAGTGTGCAGGGCTTGGACTGATCGAAGGTGAGATCGTGAAGTTTGATACCTCGCGTTTCGATCAACGTCTTAAAGTCCCTCATATGGGTTGGAATCAATTACATGTAAAAAAAGCAACCCCTCTTTTTAAAGGGATGCCAGAATCGTTTTACCTCTATTTTGTACACAGTTTTCATGCGCGCTGTGATGATCAATACACGATTGGTAAGACCATGTATGGGTATGAATTTCCCAGTGCTGTGCAAAAAGAAAATGTGTTTGGCTTTCAGCCACATCCTGAAAAATCACACGCCAATGGATTGGCAATTTTAAAGAATTTTGTGGAGTTGTAATGGATATTTT
>JAVHRG010000153.1:0-3279 GCA_036171535.1 Sulfurospirillum sp.
TAGCTCTGCAAAATCAACGGATTAATTTTCTACATTGACTTCTTGGTCTAACATAGTGCTACTAATTACATAGATAAATGCTTGTTCTTGGTATTTTTCAATGATGTTCAAAAGTTCTTTGCTCAATGAATTTTGAAAAGGCAACGTGATCATCACTTGCACTTTGGTTGCCATCATACCGATGACTTTCATATCGCCATTAAGCATTTCTACGATGATTGCAGGAGCTTCTGAACCTATTTTTCGCTCATTTTTCTGTAGTGGTTTGCTGACACCTTTGATGATTGTTTCCAAAATCACTCCTTGAAAATTTAAAGGAGTTTATGCAAGAGGTATACCGTAGTCGCAAAATCGTTACATGTAAAGCGTAGTAACGAAAAGAAGTTACTACGCTTTACATTTTTTAGGCTTTAGGATGGATCATTTCAGAAGGGATGACATAACGGTCAAACTCTTCTGGCGTTAAAAGCGAAAGCTTTACACACGCTTCTTTAAGACTTGAATGTTCTTTATGCGCTAGTTTGGCAACTTTGGCGGCATTCTCATAGCCGATATACGGATTGAGTGCGGTGACTAACATCAAAGAGTTATGAAGGTTGGATGAAATCTTCTCACTATTGGCTTCGATGCCCTCAACACAATGAATACGAAATGACTCCATAACATCGCTCAAAAGCCTGACTTGTTGCAAAAAGTTGAGGATAATAACAGGTTTAAAGACATTGAGCTCAAAGTTTCCTTGACTTGCACCAAACGCAATGGCCGTATCAGCCCCATACACTTGGCAGGCGACCATCGTCACCGCTTCGGCTTGTGTAGGGTTAACTTTACCGGGCATGATGGAACTTCCAGGTTCATTCTCGGGAATAGAGAGTTCACCGATGCCACACCTTGGTCCTGAAGCCAGCCATCTGATGTCATTGGCTATTTTCATCAAGTTTGCGGCCAACCCTTTGTTCGCACCACTGGCGAATACAAGGGCATCGTGTGATGTTAACGCGTGAAATTTATTGGGGGCAGAAATAAAATGTTTCCCTGTCAGTTTACTTAGCTCTTCACTGACAAATTCACTCAGCTTTGGGTGCGCGTTAAGGCCTGTTCCCACGGCTGTTCCACCGATGGCAAGCTCACGCAGAGATTCCAGTGCTTGCAAAATGTGCGAAGAAGAGTGCTCCAACATACTGCGATAGCCGCTAAACTCTTGCCCAAGCGTCAGAGGTGTTGCATCTTGTAAATGCGTTCGACCGATCTTAATGATGCCACCAAACTCATTTTCTTTCGTTTGTAGTGCTTCTTTGAGCTTTTCGAGTGATGGAAGAAGTTGCTCTTCGATTTCAATGACACTCGCGATGTGCATAGCAGTTGGAAACGTATCGTTTGAGCTTTGAGACATATTGACGTGGTCATTCGGATGAACGAGTTTCTCTTTTCTAAAATTACCACCGAGTATCTCTGTCGCGCGATTAGCGATGACTTCGTTTAGATTCATATTGGTCTGAGTACCACTTCCGGTTTGCCAGATGGCAAGAGGAAATTCACCATCAAATTTGCCTGCAAGAATTTCATCGCACGCTTGGATGATCGCCTCTGCTTTTGGAGCATCCAGTTTTTTTAGTTTTAGATTGACTGTTGCTAAAGAGCGTTTTAAAAGGGCAAAAGCGCGAATAAGCTCTTTTGGCATCTTTTCTGTACCAATTTTAAAATTTTCCAAACTTCGTTCTGTTTGAGCTCCCCAATAACGATCATTAGGAACTTTTATTTCTCCCATAGTATCTTTTTCAATTCTATAGTCCATAGTAACTCCTTTATCTCATATGAGTCATTATGGCACAGGGAAGTTTGAAAGAAATCTCGCTTTTAAAATTACATCAAAACTCTATCATTCATCTTATATTTCAATGCCAAAATAGTGTTTAACCACATACCCAATACCAAATGAGATAAGCGCAACACCAAAGGTGATATACGACATTTCACGCACACGTAGCCAAAATGATAAATCTTTTGCCACTGAGATATAAAAGTTATAGAGAAAAATGGTTAAAATTGCTCCAATAAACATCCAAATAATCGCCACAGATATCTGATTCACGATAAAAAAAGGCGCAACAAGCAGTGCTGTTGTCAAAATATACGAAATGCCTGTATAAAGAGCATACGTCAAGGGTTTGACTTCATCCCCTATATTTTCTTTGGATTCCAAATAGGCAGAACCTGCCATCGACAGTGCTGCTGCAATACCCATAATGAGCCCCGTAACACCTACCACAATACTTCGATCAAATGCCAAAGCAATACCACTGAGTGTTCCCGTTAATTCCACCAAGGCATCATTCATCCCTAAAACGATGGCACCCGCATAGAGGAGCTTTTTGTCATGCAACATGTCAATGAGCTCTATTTCATGGTGCATTTCCTGCTCAAAAATACCTTCTGCTTTAGGGTCGATGGCGATAAGCTTTTGATAAAATGCTTTAGCGCCCTCTTCGCGTTTCTCCAAAAATTTGAGTGTAAAAGAGATACCCACAATTTTGGAAAGTAAAAGATAAAAGAAAACAACATGAGAACGAGGTCGTTGTTCTTGATTCGTATAGGTTTTGAGATAGAGGTAATGTCTTTTCTCTTCTTCGGCAATTTTTTGAAAAATAATTTGATTAGCTCCATTTTTATCAGACTTGGAGAGCATACTGTAAATTGTAAAATCATCGAGTTCATTTTGTTGCTGCTTCAATGCCTTTTTGACGTTTATACCGTGTGTCATCTTAGCTCCTTTGCCATTTAATGCTCAAACATTATACTCCACTTTCAAACTAAAATTTTTACATGTAAAAGTGTAACTCAGTTTGATATGCTATAATGTCACCTCTAAAATGCGGGTGTAACTCATTGGTAGAGTGTTAGCTTCCCAAGCTGAAAGTAGCGGGTCCGATTCCCGTCACCCGCTCCACATTCAAAACGTCCCAAAGGTCTTTTGTGAGAGAAAAACTTCAAAAAATAGTGCGCCACCCTGCCACACAAAAAGCCCTTAGCGATATGAAACCTAAAAAAACTCTTTTGAGTGCTTTAGGGATTATTCTCTTTTTTATCGCTCCTGAAATCATCGCTTATTTTTACGCAACGGACATTGTTCATTTTGCGCAAAATGGCTTGGCAATGCATCCAACAAGGATTGAGAGCTACAATTATGACCTTCTCATTTACCTCTTTGAAGATGGTGTAAGCTGGTTCAATCTTAGTTTCGGAATTGCTTTACTGGTTTGGTTGTTTTTCTAAATATAA
>JAVHRG010000154.1:0-3263 GCA_036171535.1 Sulfurospirillum sp.
TGGTGAATTAACCAGTACTAATACGGCACAAGTTATGGCAATTGCCGAGAAAAAGCAGATCCCTGTTATCTCTCCTGTTGCAACCAACGACAAACTCACTGAGCAAAAAGAGTTTGCAAATCGTGTTTGTTTTACGGACTCGTTCCAAGGTGCAGTTGTTGCAAACTATGCAACAAAAGATCTTAAACTTAAAACAGCCGTTGTTGTCGTTGATCAAGCACAAGTTTATTCACTTGGTCTTGCAAAAGCGTTTACCGATGCTTTTAAAAAGGCTGGTGGTAAAGTGATTAAAGAGATTAAAGTTAGTTCAGGTGATAAAGACTTTAAAGCCGTTGTTTCTCAAATTAAAGCGGCCAATCCTGATATGTTGTTCTTACCAATGTATCATCCAGAAGTTTCTATGATTGCTCGCCAAGCAAAACAAATTGGGCTTGTTAAACCAATGTTCTCAGGTGATGGTGTTGCCAATCAAACCTTTATTGACTTAGGTGGTGATGCTGTTGAGGGTTACATGTTTACAGACTTCTTTGACTATGCTGCGCCTCCAACACAACGTTCAAAAGATTTTATTGCAGCCTATGCACAAAAAACAGGTAAACAAGAGGTTAACTCTTTCGTTGCTCTTGGTGCAGATGCTTATAATGTTATGATTGATGCAATGAATCGTTGTGCAAATCCAGAAGACAGTGTATGTGTCAATAAAGAGATCAAATCTACTTCTAACTTTGAAGGCGTATCTGGTGTTATCAATATGGATAAAACGGGTAACTCTACACGTTCCGCTGTTATCAAAGTCGTTCAAAATGGTAAAGCTGTTTATAAAGCAACAGTAAATCCATAATCGTTCATTTCTCTCTTTACATGTAAAAGTGTAAAGAGAGATTCTAGAGCAATTTCCACTCGTAAAAGTGGGCATTGCTCTAAAATATTTTAGGAGAATCTATTTGGATTTAACAATGTTTATGCAACAGATGGTCAATGGCTTTAGCCTTGGCAGTATGTACGCGCTCATTGCCATTGGTTATACGATGGTATACGGAGTCTTAAGACTTATCAATTTTGCGCATGGCGATATTATGATGGTGGGTGGATTTGTAGGATATTTTGGTATTGCCGTTCTTGGTCTTCCTTTTGGAGCTGCAGTCCTTTTAGCTATTTTTGGCTCAGCACTTTTGGGTATGGCGAGTGATTTTATTGCATATCGACCTTTGCGTAGTGCTCCTAAAATTTCACTTTTAATTACCGCGATTGGTGTCAGTTTTTTCCTTGAAAATGCTTTTAACGTCTTTTTTGGAGGCGTTCCTAGAGCTTTTCCTGTACCCGCTTACCTTGAAGAGGTCGTTGATTTTATGGGTTTAACGATGCCAGTTTCAGCGATTATCGTGCCTATTATTACCGCTTTTTTATTGGCAGCTATCTTATGGGTACTTTTCAAAACAAAATACGGGATGGCAATTAGAGCCTTAGCTTTTGATGTTGGAACGGTTAATCTCATGGGAATTGATGCAAACCGCATTATTACACTTGTATTTGGTATGGGTTCAGCACTTGCGGCCGTCGGAGGTATCTTTTGGGCAGTTAATTATCCTTCCGTGGAGCCAATGATGGGTGTGCTTGTAGGTCTTAAAGCCTTTGCAGCGGCCGTTGTCGGTGGTATTGGCAGTGTCGGTGGCGCCGTTCTTGGAGGATTGATTATTGGATTTACAGAAGTGGTTGTTATTGCTTTTTTCCCAGAGTTGGGTGGTTATAAAGATGCCTTTGCTTTTATCTTTTTAATTCTCATCCTTCTGTTTAAACCCACAGGAATTTTGGGTATTGATTTTGAAAAAAGTAGGTTTTAACATGAACAACTTCTTATTAAAAAAAGAGCTATTAATAAAGCTCACTATGATTGTCATAACACTATGGTTTATCTGGTTTTCCAATACACACTTTGATGAATATACTGTAAGAATTTTAAACAATATCGCCATTTTTATTGTTTTGGCAGTGAGCTATAATCTCATTAACGGCGTAACCGGTCAGTTCTCTCTAGAACCCAATGGTTTTGTAGCCATTGGTGCTTATGTAACGGCACTTTTACTGGTGAGCCCTGAGGCGAAACAGTATCAGTATGCCATTGTTGATCCTTATCCGTTTATATTAACACTGCATGCTAATTTTGTTGTAGCCCTTTTTTTGGGTGGAATATTTTCAGCTATACTGGCAGCATGTCTCTCTTTCCCTGTGTTTAGAGTACGTGGAGATTACCTTGCTATCGTAACACTTGGATTTGGATTTATTATTAAAATTTTAGCGATTAACGTTCCTGAAGCGACAAACGGATCACTTGGCCTTAATGACATCCCAGAATTTTCTAATCTTTATTGGACGGGTGGCATTGCAATGATTGCTGTTATTGTTGTGCTCAATATCATCAATTCTAAATTTGGTCGTGCAATGAAAGCAGTTCGTGATGATGAAGATGCTGCCATTGCAATGGGCGTGAATACCTTTAAAGCTAAAACATTAGCCTTTTGTACGAGTGCTTTTTTTGAAGGCGTTGGCGGCGGGCTTTTAGCGGCACTTTTAACAAGTATTTCTCCAGATCTTTTCGACTTTTTCTTTACTTTTCAACTTCTTATTATTATCGTTTTGGGCGGTCTTGGCAGTACAACAGGCGCAATTATTGGTACGGTTTTGGTGATGGGCGGGAGTGAATGGATGCGTTTCTTGGATGAGCCGATACATCTTTTCGGCTACAATGCCCCTGCAATGCCAGGCATGCGTATGGTTGTTTTTTCTCTTGGGCTTATTTTGATTATGCTTTTTGCACGTGAAGGAATTATGGGTAAACGTGAACTGACCGACTTTTTTAAACCACGCAAGAAGGGTGACAAATGATCTTAAAAATTGACAATGTCACTAAAAATTTTGGTGGGGTTACTGCCATAAAAGAGACTAGTTTTAGCGTTGCACCTAAAGAAATTTTTGGACTGATTGGTCCCAACGGTGCGGGTAAAACGACTATGTTTAATATTATTACGGGTAATTATACGCCAACATCAGGTGAAGTTATCTTTAGGAATGAGGCCATTAGCGGTTTAAAACCTCACCATATCGTGCGTAAAGGTATTGCAAGAACATTCCAAAATATTAGACTTTTTTCAAGTATGAGTGTTTTGGATAATATATTGATCGGTTTTGATTTCCAAGCACGTTATGGGTTTTTAGAATCTATTTTGCGTTTCCCTCGTTTTATTGGTGAAGAGAGACGTATTAAG
>JAVHRG010000155.1:0-3261 GCA_036171535.1 Sulfurospirillum sp.
GTCCTAAATAGCCTGTTTGTGAGCATTTTTCACAACCATTATTTTTATAAAACTGGAAATTTTCAGGAAGCATATCTTTGATTTCATCATGTGCTGTTTTAGGCAGTGTATATTTTGTTTTACAATAAGGGCATAATTTACGTACTAATCTTTGCGCTTCAATTGCAATTAAAGAACCACTAATAAGATAAGGCTCTATTCCCATATCTACAACTCTCGTAACTGCACTAATTGCATCATTTGTATGAAGTGTGGAAAAGACTAGGTGACCTGTAAGTGCAGCTTGTACAGCAATACGCAAGGTCTCAGTGTCACGAATTTCACCAATCATAATAATATCCGGATCTTGTCTCAAGATAGAGCGCAATGCCGTTGCAAAGGTAAGATTAGCTTTTTCATTGACTTGCACTTGTTGTGTTAAATTGAGTTGGTACTCCACAGGATCTTCAACCGTAATAATTTTACTTTGAACACTTTTAATAGCGTTTAGTGCAGCATAAAGCGTTGTGGTTTTACCACTTCCAGTAGGTCCTGTAACTAAGATAATACCATAAGGAGATTTCATAGCTTGTGCAAACTTGATGTAGTTATTTGGATGCATACCAAGGTCTTCAATTTTAATCATTACTTTTGATTTATCTAAAATACGAATTACAATCGATTCACCATTAATGGTTGGTAGTGCAGAAATCCTAAAATCATACTCACGACCTAAAATCGTAGCTGAAAAACGGCCATCTTGGGGTTTTCTTTTTTCAGCGATATCCATATTGGAGAGTAATTTCATCCGTGAACCTAATGGAGGATATATATCTTTATCAAAGATGAATGTTTCAGTGAGCATACCATCAATACGGCTACGAACAATACAATTATTCTCCGTTGGTTCAATGTGAATATCACTTGCACGTGCAAGAATAGATGTTTTAAGGATAATCTCAATAAGTTTTAAAATGCCAGATGATTCTTGAGGATTTTCAGCGGCACTAGAAGTAATCTCTTTGCGAATTTCACCAATAAGACCTTTAATACTTTCACCTAACTCCATTTTAATCAGGTATTTATCAATTTGAGTAGGCTCTGCAATAATGACTTTAAGTAATTTTCGCGGAAAGAGTCTTTGAACACCTTCTTGCGCATTAATGTCTAGTGGGTCTTTTAGAGCAACAAAAATATTAATTTCATCTTCTCTAATAGGGAGTGATCTAAATTTCTTGAGTTGCGTAAAAGGAAGTTTTGATGCAAGGCGATAATCAATGTCTATAGAATCAAGATCGAGGTATTCATAGTTAAGATTTTTAGCCAAAGATTGTAAAAATTTTTCACTGTCTATTGCAAAATTAGCATTAACATCTTCTAAATTAAGATACCCTTTTTTGAAAAATTCAATGACTAAGATAAGAAGATCTTCTTTTGTAAAAAAATTATTTTCTAAAAGAATTTCACCTAATACTTTATGATTATTTTGTTGTGTTTCTTCTTTTATTTTAGCAGCACTATGTTCATCAATAATACGGTTGTGAATAAGATATGTTAAAAGTGTTGTTGTAATATCATTCATTTTTTACCACTATTTATAAATTTTTTTATTGTACAATTATTAAACGAAGAAAACAAATTCATTTAGTCAATGACTTCTCCTACGCTAATTTGATTAAGTAGACTTTGTGCTGCTTTTGATTTATTGTTTTTTAAATAGGCTTGCAACGCAAGTACTGCATCTTCTTTATGTCCAAGTTTTACTTTTGATTTAGCAAACCAAATCCAACTCTTTTCACTATCAGGATCTGCACTATTTGCCATAAGTGCCCATTTATTACATTCTGTATAATTTTTCATCGCATAATATTCTTCTGCAAGCATTAATGCAAAGGTGATATTATGCGTTTTCTCAAATTTATCTTTAAGGTATTGGATGGAATTTACCTCATGAGTCTCAATCTTTATAATACCCTTTTGTTTTGGTTCATCAAGCAAAGGTGGTGGTAAAAGAGTTGTGTCAACTTTATCTTCTTTATTTCGATAAAAATTTTCTTCATCAATCGTTGGCAATTTTCGCATTAAAATTTTGTTATCAAGCTCTTCTTCTTTGATCCCTAGATTTGTTTTTTTTTCAGTAGTTTCTGGTATATATGAGGTCTTTTTTTCTACACTGTTTTTGGTAATAGTTGGCAATTGAAGAAAAAGTGTCTGGTCCTCTTGTTCTTCTATAATAAGAGGTGGAGTATATTTTTTAATACTATTATTGGCTTCTTGAAGCTGAGGAATAGCGGTCACATTATTTTCAAGAAGTTTCGTTATTTCTACTGTTGTTTGACTATTTGATATTGGCTCATTTGTATCCACTAAATGGGTTATGCTCGGATAAATGTAAAAGACAATAATTCCAATTAATAAGATAATTATACTTATAACGATGTAATGAATCCTTTGTCTAAGTCTATATTTAAAGACTTTTTTTTCTAGTTCAATAATTTCAATTGCACTAAGCATGGATCATCCCTAGGCTTATGCCAGCCATTTCAATATATTTTACATGTAAAGCATTTGTTTTTATAAGGGAAGGTTGATATGTATCATAATATTCCAAAATATCAAAGAGTTTGTACATTAGCTTATTAATCGTTCTCAAATTTCCATCCGTAATTTTTAAAATAAGTTTATAATGTTTATCTTTAAAAAGATTGAGATATTCAAAGCGATTGTGGAATAAGAGCTTCTTTTCAATATAAGTTTTAATTTCATTTTTTGAAGCATTGTCAATTTCTATTGTTTCCCAAATACGTGTTTGAAAATAGTCTTTGGCCAAAACATCTTCTTTTTCTGTCTTATGTACCGTAAATAGAAATTTAAATAAACGTGAATCTGCCATAAGGCGAATTTTTTCAATTAAATCTGTTGGATAGAGTTGTGCTTCATCAATTAAGACTGTAATAGCTTGATCAGTAGATGTGATATGTTTACTTAAAAGTGCTAAAAATTCATTGTAATTTGAAAATGAGGGAGATTTTTTTGCAAAAATATGCTCAAACAATGCATCAATAAAAACTTTTTCTTCAAAAAAAGGTCTTGGGAAAAAAATAATTCGTTTTTTTGCTCTTAAATCATTAAAAATTTTTTGGAGTAAAAAAGTTTTTCCAGTTCCTGGTTTTCCATAAAAAAGGATGAGCTTTAAGGGTTTATCTAACGTCTGCACCAATTTATCATAGGTTGTTACAGATCTATCTAGATTAACATAGTCAAAAACTTCACCATCTACAA
>JAVHRG010000156.1:0-3251 GCA_036171535.1 Sulfurospirillum sp.
TAATAACGCTCTCACGTTGATTTTGCTCCATGTCACCATGAAGTCCTTTAGCCGCATGTCCGACTGCCATGAGTTGCGTTGAAAGACGATCAACCTCTTTTTTGGTACGGCAGAAAACGATGGATTTTTCAGGCTCAAGAGCATCTAAAAGACGAATCATCGCATCATCTCTCTCATACTCGTTGATCACGTAGTAAAGTTGTTCGATATCTTCGTTTGTGGTGTGATCTTTCGGTGTAATGCTTACAAATTTTGGATCACGTAAGATTTTACTGGCAAGACGTTTGATAGGATCTGGCATTGTTGCAGAAAAAAGTAGAGTTTGACGCTCTTTTGGAAGGTAGGTAAAGATCTCTTCAATGTCTTCCAAGAAGCCCATATCAAGCATTTCATCCGCTTCATCCAAAACAACCATCTTAGGTGCGAAACCTGGAAGTCTACCGTTTTTAAGAAGGTCTAACATACGACCCGGTGTGGCTACGATAACGCTTGCGCCTTTTTCGATCAAGCCAATTTGACGTGAATATGAACTACCACCATAGATGGTAACGGTTTTAATACCACAAAAACGACCCAATGAGTAAAGCTCATCGCTGACTTGGGTTGCAAGTTCACGTGTTGGGGTGATGACTAAAAGTTGTACTTTATTAAGATGTTGGTCGAGCATACTGAGTGTTGGGAGACCAAAAGCAGCCGTTTTTCCTGTACCGGTTTGTGCTTGAGCAACGATGTCGTTACCCGCTAATACTAAAGGGATTGCCTCTACTTGTACGGGACTTGGTTCTGTAAAGCCTGCCTCTACGACAGCTTTAAGAATATCTGGGTGTAAGCCAAATGATTCAAATGTGGTTGTGTTATTTTCCATGTGTTTTCCATGTATTTGATTTTTCCAAAACAATACTAACGTGCAGTTAGGCACAAAACTTATGTACATAAAAATTTTAATGGGGGACGAACCCGTCAATATCGTATGCAAAAACCTACATACTCACTGAGGATTTCTCAAATCTGGTAGGTTTTAGGTGAAGTTCTTTGTTTCTTAATGAAGTCTTGAAATTACGAACATTATAGTAGAAATTATTTAAAATAATATTAAGGTTTGTAACTGGTTTGGTTTTCCACGGTTGAATGGTAGCTAAAATAGTGACATAAAAATGCCAGTATCATGCCATTTATTGGCTTTTTTATAAAAATACAAGATAGGTTAAAGTACACTTGAAATTAAAATTAAATGCTACAGTTAAAGGTTAGTAAACGATGGTGGATATACGAACACTTAAAGAGATTTTGATTAAAAATTTGAAATTAGAAGATATGACGCCCGAAGATATAGACGACACGATGCCTCTTTTTGGTGAAAATGGTTTGGGACTTGATTCGGTGGATTCCATTGAGCTTGTTTTAACTATCGACAAAGAATTTGGTGTCAAAATTTCTGATTCTAAAGAGTACGAAAAAATATTTGCGAATGTTCAAAGTTTACTAGACTTTATTAATGCCCACAAATAGTGTTTTTATCAATTGCTTTGAGTCGGTTTGCTGTGCAGGAGAGAGTAGTGAAACCCTTTTTGAAGCGATTTGTGCGCATCAAAGCGGCATTAAAATCTTCAGTGAATTCATCCCTGCTAAGCCTATCGCTTTAGGCAAAATCGAAAAACCTTTTTCCATTGAATCCCTTTTAGAGCTTACATGTAAAAAAGTTTTAGCCAAAAGTAATCTTGAAAATTTTGACAATACACTCCTTATCGTAGGCTCTTCCGTGGGTGGAATGCAAACAACAGAGCGCATTTTTTTAAGAGATCAGCATTATAAAAACATCGACCCTAAACTTCACGCGATTGATGCCATCGCACACATACTTTCTCAACACTTCTCGTTTAAAGATGACATTTCCTTCTCAACCGCCTGTACTTCCAGTGCCAATGCTTTGGGGTACGGTTATGAGATGATTGCAAAAGGGGTGTATGAGAATGTTTTGGTGGTGGGGTTTGATACGTTATCGCTAACGACGATTCGAGGGTTTGACGCTCTTGGCGTGTTAAGTTCTCACCCGTGTCAACCGTTTGATGTGAATCGAGATGGTATGAATGTGGCAGAGGGAATTGCTATTTTGCTACTTCAAAACAAGCCTTGCAAAGAGAGCATCGAACTTTTGGGCGTGGGGTACAGCTCTGACGCGCATCATATGGCGCACCCGAGCCCTGATGGAGAAGGGGCACTTCTAGCGATGCAAAAAGCGTTGAGTTGTGCCAATGTTCAGCCCTCAGAAATTGGGTATATCAATGCACATGGTACAGGCACGACAGCCAACGATGCGAGTGAAGCGTGTGCTATTGAAACACTGTTTGGAGATAAAGTGCCTGTGAGCTCCACCAAATCGATTACGGGGCACACCTTGGGGGCAGCAGGTGCATTAGAGGCTATCATCTGTATTATGGCACTTCAAAAGCAGATCGTTCCGCCTAACACCAATCTTGTTGAGCCTGAAAATAAAACGCTTCATTTCACACATGAGTCTCAAGCGCAATCCTTTTGTTATGCGCTGAGCAATTCACTCGCGTTTGGTGGAAACAACACGGCACTCCTTTTTGGACTCCCCAAGTGAAAGTCAATTTAGAAATTTTAAGCAGCGCCTATCTATTGGATGAAAAAAGTATAGAACTACCTCGTATCAAGGAACTTGTGCCTCAAATGATGATACGCCGAAGGCTAACCAAAGCGGCTAAAATTGCCGTAGAACTTCTAAATTGCGTGGAGCATTTTGAGGGTGGGCGCATCATCTGTGGAAGTGCCTTTGGTGAGCTTGAAACGACCGCAAACATTCTCAATGCCATTAAAAATGAAGAGCCTCTAAGCCCCACCGATTTTCAAAATTCAGTTTACAATACCGCTGTGTCGTACCTCTCTATTTTATACCATAACCAAAATGAAATTTTAACGCTCTCGTGCGGTGACAAGACAGCGCTCAATGTTCTCAAAGCGGGTGCACTCAAAGCGTTGGATGGCGATACTTTGCTTCTTTTATGCTTTGAAACACTGAACATCCCAAACATTGAGCAAGTCAATCACTGCATTACGTATCTTGAAAGTGGGGTTGCTTTGGTGGTGAGAGTCACTGAAGCAAACGCAACGTTAAGCTTTCAAAAAAGCGAGCTTGCAGGTGTTCCAAACTCCATCAGCGAAATGTTACATGTAGCACAAAATGCCCCTGTAATAGAGCGCGCTATTATCGAGGTAACCCTATGAATTTA
>JAVHRG010000157.1:0-15746 GCA_036171535.1 Sulfurospirillum sp.
GTCATCCCTCTGACCCATGGCTTTTCCTACCACGGTGATGACCAAAGCCTTTGGTTTGAAGAAATACAGGTCAACTTGAGCAATTACGAGCGAAAACTTCTCTTTGTTTTAGTCAAAAACAGAGGAAACTTTATTTCCATTGAGCTCATTCATGAATACGTCTGGGAAGGTAAAGAGGTGGGCGAAAATGATATACGCATGCTGATTAAAAAACTACGCGACAAGACTGATAAAGATTTTATTATCACCGCGAAAGGCATAGGATATAAAATTGCAAAGTGAAACCAAAAATGCGTTTATCTTTGCCATTATTCTCACGCTTCTTACGCTTTTACTGGTCTCTTTTCCGATTTTAAACTACCTCTCCGTCTCACTACGCCTCAGCCAAGTCAACCAAGAAGTGCAGTTGCGCTCCTACGCCAAGGAGGTTGACTCAACCATTCAAAGTATTCTTCCTTTGCAAAAAACCTTTTTGTTTCCACGATCCATTATCTTTAAAAGTGCCCTTTTAGATGCGAACAACCGAATCGTCTTTTCACTGATTGAAGAGCCCATTCCTAGCTTTAACGATGAGTTTTTCAAAAACAACACCTCTCTTTTTTACAAATATCCTCTTGCGCCCAATACTTTACATGTAAAGTTTTTAATCGTGCAAAAAGAGATATCCCATTCGCAAGTCATTTTTGATATATTGGTCATTATTGGTGTGGTTTTGGTGGGAATGTTACTTTTTTCGTATCTACTTTTAAAACTCCTCCTTAAACCCTACATCGAAACGTCCACGCGCATGAACCTCTTTTTTACCGATGTCATGCATGAGCTTAAAACGCCTCTAGGTATTATGCAACTCAATATCGAAGGCTTGGTACAAAAATACAAAGACAAGCGCCTCAGCCGTACCCTTGCGGCACTCTCTACGCTTTCAACACTTTATGATGACCTAGAATACCTCATCAGAAACAAAACCATTACCTACACAACGGAAGTCCTTAATTTTTCAATATTTTTAGAAGATCGCATCAGCTATTTTGAAGCACTTAGCTTTTCCAAAGAGATTAGCATCGTCTCATGCATTGAACCCAATCAGACTGTTTGTATCAACCGTATTGAGTTACAACGTATCATCGACAACAATTTAACGAATGCCATAAAATATTCCCCAACACAAACCATCATTCAGGTCGTTTTAAAAGAAGAAGGGCAACAACTCTGTTTTCAAGTTAAAGATCAAGGTGTGGGAATTAAAGAGATTGGAAAGATCTTTGAGCGTCATTACCGAGGTGATATCTATAAAGGTGGCTTTGGAATTGGGCTGAGTATTGTAAAAAGTATCTGTGATAAATATGGTATTATGATCGAAGTGAGATCAGAAGAAGAAAAAGGGAGTGTTTTTAGCTATTGGTTTAAAAAAGAGGTGGAGGAGAAAATCTCCTCCGAAGAATTATAGTGCTGTTACGTTCTCAGCTTGTGGGCCTTTTGGACCTTCGCCTAGTTCATAAGTGACTTTTTGGCCTTCTGCCAAAGATACACGACCATAACCTGATCTATTTACTTGACGAAAATGTACGAATACATCTTTTCCGCCATCGTTTGGTTGGATAAATCCAAAACCTTTTTCATTGTTAAACCATTTAACGGTTCCCTCTAATAAAGCCATCGTATGCTCCTGTTATAAGTATCGAAAAGTAGAAAATTGAGTATTTTTGGAGTATTTTAGGATGCTAACTAAAGGTCACGTATCAAAAAACTACCAAAGATGAACTCGAACCTCATCTTTCTAGGAAAATAGTTTATCGAATTTTTTAAAATAAAGCAAATTTAAATCGCATTTAACTATACTAGAGCATGAAAATAGCAAAAACATATGCACTTTACAGCACAATCATCCTCTCTTTCACACTGATATTCATTGCAAGTGTCTGGTTTGTCAAAAAAACGCAAGAAGAAAGCCAGATTGCACAAGAGCAAAGTAGTGTGTTTGAACGCTATAAAGCAGCCTTAAATCTTGAAAATACTGTATTAAGGCAAATAAGTCTTAACTACTCACGTTTGGATGAAATAAAGGCATTTGTAAATACCCATGATTTGGCATGGGGCAAGGATAATTTAGAACCTCTGCTCTCTACATTTGGACTCAATTATATTTTTTTATTTGATGCCTCAAAAAAACAGGTTTATAGCCATAAAAGTGATGAAGTACAAAACATAAATCTTGATTTATCTTCATTTAATGCCTCATCTTCTTCTTTTAGAGAGTTTTACCACTCTGAAAATGGAACATTTATTCAACTCTTTTTAGCACCCATTTATGCTTCATCAAATTTAACGCACACTGGTGATCCACTAGGATTTTTGCTTTTAGGGCGCCTTTTTGATCAAACATTCCTTAAAAACATGGAACATATTACTCTTGGTCATGCCGTATTATTTCAAACAGAGAATCATCCTTTTGTTGATACACATTTTGAACTTCCACTTCTCTCCATAAAAAATGAAGTGATTGGCTACCTTGATTTTTACTATACCCCTTCACTTCTGCTTTTTATGAATGAATTTCAAAACACAATGGCGTGTATAGGGTTCATTATTATTCTCTGTGCAATGGTACTTTTTTATCTTCTCACCCAAAACATTATTTTTAGACCGATTAGGCGTATTTCTATGGCACTTCAAAGTCATAATCTTAATTATATTGCGTCTCTTTCTCGTCAAAAAGATGAATTAGGTGAAATTGCTCATCTTATTTACGATCATGAGAAGCAGACTAACCTTCTTGAACACTACAAAGAGGCTGTCGATGAAAATACCATCGTCTCAAAAACCAATGCGAAAGGTATTATTACCTATGCCAATAAACAATTTATTGCCATTTCTGGCTATAACGAGTCAGAACTTTTAGGTAAACCCCATAATATTGTTCGCCATCCCGATAACCCGCAAAGTTTTTTTAAAGAGATGTGGACAACACTCAAAGAAGGTAAAACATGGAAAGGCGTTGTAAAAAATAGACGAAAAGATGGAACAGCCTACTATGTTAAATCGGTTATTATGCCTCTGTTGGACAATCAAGGAAATATTCAAGAGTATATTGCTATTCGCTATGATGTGAGTGAGCTTTTTGAACAAGTCGATCATCTGCGCAAAGATAAACTCATTGAGCTACCAAGCCGTAAAGTCCTCCTAGAAACCATTGAACACGCGAGTAACCCTCATTTAGCAATTCTAAATATTTCTGGTTTTCGTGACATTAATACCCTTCATGGGCAAGCCTTTGGTGATCTTTACTTACGCCATTTAGCCATTACTATCAAGCAACTTATGTCCAAGTCATGGCAGTTCTTTCACCTTCACAGCGATGAGTTTGCCCTTTATTGTGACGCATCCTTGCCTGATAGTACATTTAACGATGAATGTCACCACCTTCTTACAATGCTGAATCATGAGGGACTTTTTATTCAAAGTGCATTTTATCCCCTCTCTCTTCGTTTTGGTATTGCTAATGGAGCAAGCTATCTCTATAATCGTGCTGAAATTGCAATGAAAGAGGCACGCTCATCGCACAAAGTCTTCGTTGTGTATGATGATAACAAGGGCTTTGAAAAACGTCTTCAAAAAGATATCCAATGGAATGAAACACTTATGAGTGCCCTTAAAGAGAACCGCTTTACCATTTTTTTCCAAGAGATTGTTCCTTTACATGTAAACGAGTCGACGCGTAAAAAATATGAAGTGCTCATCCGTCTCATTGATGCACAAGGAAATATCATCTCTCCCTATCATTTTATTGACCTTTCTAAACGTATACATCTGTATGACCAACTGACGCGTTTTGTTATGCAAGAGGGATTTCGAGCTGCCCTTGAGCTGCATTGTGATATTTCTATCAACATTACCCAAGAAGATATTTTAACGTCAGATACCACCCAGTTGCTCTTTGATCTACTCAAACAGTACCCTATGCTTCAAGGGCGTATTACCCTTGAATTGGTTGAATCAGAAGGGTTAGAAGACTCTACCGAAGTACAAACATTTCTACAGCAAGCAAAGGACAATGGTTGCTTACTCGCGATTGATGATTTTGGATCAGGATATTCTAATTTTGAATACCTTTTACGTTTAAATGTTGATTTTATCAAGATTGATGGCTCACTGATTAAACATCTTGATACCGATACTAACGCCTATGCGACAGTTAAAACGATCACTCATTTTGCAAAAAACCTTAATATTTTGGTCGTCGCTGAATTTATCCATAACAAAGAGATTTTGGAAAAAGTGCAAGAACTTGGCATTGAATTTGGGCAGGGCTTTTACCTGCATGAGCCTTCGCCTAAACCTAAACTAAAGAGGTAGTATGATCGCCATAGAAGAATTTATTGAGGTTGTTTCGCATGACAAATTTGTTGAAGGTCATGAAGTATTAGAAGTAGAATGGCATCGTCTTAAAAAACTTCCAGAGTATGAAGATGAAGCAAAAATTCTTAAAGGGCTCATCAACGCTTCCACCGCTTTAGCACTTGCTAGTAAAGGAAAGAAGGAAGGAGCACTTAGAGTATGGCAGACGTATGAAAAATATGCACCCTTAATTCAAGTAACCTTATCCTTAACAAAACCACGTTATGAAGAAGCTCAAATACTACTCTTGACTAAAAAAAATATTTACATGTAAAATGTTGCGTAGATCAGATAAAATGAAATTACCCAAAGTATCTTGTTTAAGATAGCCGTATAAAGTTTTTCATCAATACGCTCATGGATTTTAGTGCCTATCCAAAAACCTATCAGTGAAATAACCACAAAAAGCAACATAAGCACACCATTATCCAAATTAAAACTGCCGTGGTAACCAAAAATAAATATTTGCAAAGTTTTATTGGCAATAAAACAGAAACTCATAACGCCTATAGCCCGTTTTTTATCCAGTTTAAACTCTAAAATCAACATAATTAACACTGGAGACATAATATTTGCCATGCCACCTACCAAACCACTTAAAACGCCCATTATAATGGTTGTCATATTTTTTTGTTCCGCAACAGCACGCGTTAAAGAAAGGTGTAAGCGCTCTTTATTGAGGTATAAAAGCATAACACCTGCTAAAATAAGTTTGTAATAATGGCTGTAATACGCTACAAGTAAATGTGTCCCAAGGATACTTCCTATCATAACAGAGAGAATCAATAGCCAAAACCCTCGCCAAATATCACTAAATGAATTTGCTTTTTTAAGACTGACAACATTAGTTACCAGTGTCGGGAAAAGAGTGTATAAAACAGCTTGTTTGAGGTCTAGAAAAAGAACAAAGAGTGGTGTGGCAATCATGGGGAAGCCAAAACCGACAATACCGTGAAAAAATCCTGCTAGCAGAACAATCAGAATTTCAAAGACAAACACATCACTCTGCATGCTTGTAATACCAACTCATGGTATCTTCGCCTACTTTTTGAGAAAAAATCTTCTGGAGCCCCTGTGGTAATACAATGGCTTCACCCTCTTTCGCACGGGGTGATTCAAAAATTAAATACCATTCAACCTCTTTTGAAAGAGCATCAAGCATGCTTTGTCCCCCTTCAATCATAACCATCGCATAGTCATTGATTTTATTCAAAGTCTCATCAATCATGACAGAACGATTAGGAACATTAAAAAGAGGAATGGTTAAATCAAATAATTTTTGTTTGGAATAAATAAGAATATTGGGTGCTTTGCCATTGCATAATCGTGCATCAAGAATGGGTCTGTCTGTTCGTACGGTATTGCCACCGATCACCAAAAGATCACAGCGGTCTCGTAAGCGATGTACCATATTTCGCGAATCAAGAGAGGTAATGATCCCTCCAGTTGTCACACCATTACTGCTCACGGCCAGTTTAAAAAAGACAAAAGGGCGATTTTTTTCTTTACATGTAAAAGGAGACAGCAAAAGATCACACGCCCCTTTAAGGCATCCAAAAACAATTTCTATCCCTCTTTCTTGTAAAAAAGAACCACCGCCTTTGGCACCTTCACTCTCATCAAAAGAGCCAATAACCACACGTTTAATACCCAAAGCATCAATTAGTCCTGAACAAGGTGGCGTTCTACCAAAATGGTGACATGGCTCTAGCGTTACATGTAATGTGAGATTGTGAAAAAGTGAGTTGTGATGTTCTTTTAAAAAAGCATGAAGTTCTGTTGCACCTTCTATCTTAAGAATGCGTTTATCTTGTGTCAATCGTTCATAAGCAGCTTTAAGCGCAAGGACTTCAGCGTGAGGCATTCCAGCTTTTTGGTGTGCACCAACACCCAAAATATCACCTTGATCATTGCTCACAACCGCACCCACTGCAGGATTTGGGAAGGTTAGCACCTGATACGCCCAAGCGGCATCAAGTGCTTTTTGCATTAAAACAGTGTCAAATGCGCTTACCATTCAAAATAGGTTCGAATACTTTCAATCTCATCCAGAGAAATCTGTTTGAGTTCATTTTCAACACGCACAGAGGCAACATTATTGGTAAAGGCTTCAAGAAGACCAATAAATTTCTCTTTGTTATTAAGTTTGACTTTGACCTTTTCACCAATAGAGGCTGTAAAATGCTCAGGCTTCGTCAATTTACGTTCAATTCCAGGAGAACTGACTTCAAAAAGATACTCGCCATCAAGGGGTGGTTCTAAATCAAAAATAGGTGATAAAATACGGCTGACTTCTGCACATTTATCAAGGCTAATGCCCTCTTTTGAAGTAATGTAAAGACGAAAAATTCTTTTATCAAATTCGCTTACAACCTCTGTGTCATATAAAGCTACGCCGCAGCTCTCTACAAGTTTGACCATCTGTTCTTTATCAAGCATCGTTATTCTTACCTTTTTTGAGCTCTTCTTGGACTTTTGCAAACAGAGCATCCATCTTATTTTGGCGCTCTAAACTATCGTCGAAATGAAATGTAAACCGAGGGCAGCGAAACCACCCTTCTGCTTGCATACAATGCGTCTGAATATGACGTTGTACGCGATCTAAATGCGCGAGGATATAACGTTTTTCGGCCTCATCATAAACAGAACCATCTAAATAGACGATTGCATCATATTTTCCGCGACTACACTCAACGTCAATAACGCAAACTCCACGAAGCATCTCATCTTCTAAGGTTGAAAGTGCTTCAGGGATAAGTTCTCTTAAAACGCTTTGGGTTCTCTGAATTTTAATACTTTTGTCTATCATAGTGTCGCTTTTTCTTCAACCTCTTTAAAGCTTTCGATATAATCGCCTACTTTAATATCAGTGTAGCCTTCAATGCCCACACCACACTCATACCCTTTACCAACCTCTTTAACGTCATCTTTGAAACGTTTAAGAGAGGAAACACTACCCTCATAGATGATAACGCCATCACGAATAACCCTGATTTTAACACCGCGATTAATCGTTCCATCAGTAACAATACAACCCGCAATATGTCCCAATTTTGGCACAGGAAAGACTTCTCTAACGATAGCTTGACCGATATTTTCTTCGCGAATAACTGGAGCCATAAGCCCTGTAACAAGATTAGTCACATCATCAATTAAATCGTAAATAATATTATACGTTTTAATCTCAACACCGGCACTTCGAGCTTTTTCTTTAACGATACCTGTTGGGCGTACATGGAAACCTAAAATGATACAATCTGAACTTGCACTTGCAAGCGCTACATCACTCTCCGTAATTCCACCAATTCCCGCACTCACAATGTTCACTTTGGTTTCAGAATTTCTAATTTTTTCTAAACTGCCTTTAATGGCTTCAAGACTACCTTGAACATCCGCTTTAATAATAACAGGCAATGTTTTTAAAGCACCCTCAGCAATCATCGCACTTAGGTCATCCAAACTAACTTTGGTTGTTTTAGATAGCTCTTTTTGACGCAAGTATTCTGCTTTTTTCTTCGCATATTCACGTGCAATTTTATCGGTTTTAACACTAATGAGTGTCTCACCAGCTCCTGGAACTTCACTAAGTCCTAGAACAACGACGGGCTCCCCTGGTAGGGCTTCTTTAACTGACTGTCCTAAATCGTTAAGCAATGCTTTTACTTTTCCAAAGGCAATACCTGCAACGACAATGTCACCCACACGCATCGTACCATCTTCGATAACAACCGTAGCTACAGGACCTCTTCCTTTTTCCAAAGAACTCTCAATAACAGTTGCTTTAACTTCTCTACTTGGATCGGCTTTAAGCTCTAAAAGATCCGCTTGCAATAGGATAGTTTCAAGTAAGTCTTCAATGCCCATACCTGTTTTGGCAGATACTGGCACAAACTCATGTTCTCCACCCCAATCAATAGGTGTAATACCAAGTTCTGCGAGTTGTG
Source organism: Sulfurospirillum sp. (assembly GCA_036171535.1). Lineage (GTDB taxonomy): Bacteria > Campylobacterota > Campylobacteria > Campylobacterales > Sulfurospirillaceae > Sulfurospirillum. The sequence goes on from JAVHRG010000157.1 coordinate 8,340, forward strand.
CTTTGACAAGATCTGGATTGGCCGCTTCTTTATCCATTTTATTGACGGCAATAATAATAGGAACATTGGCCGCTTTTGCATGTTCAATCGCCTCTTTGGTTTGAGGTTTAACACCATCATCAGCCGCAACAACGACAATAACAATGTCGGTGACTTTTGCACCGCGTGAACGCATTTCGGTAAACGCTTCGTGGCCTGGAGTATCGATAAAAGTAATATTTCTACCATTTTTCTCAACCATATAAGCACCCACATGTTGGGTAATACCACCTGCCTCACCTGCAGCCACTTTGGCACTTCTAATGTAATCTAAAAGTGACGTTTTACCATGATCAACGTGACCCATAATCGTAATAACAGGCGCACGCTCAACAAGGATTTGATCACTGGCTTCGCCCTCTTCATCGTATGCTTTCACATAGTCAAATGCATCTTGATCATTAACCGTTGTAACGTTAACGCCAAAGGTATCTGCCAAAATTTCAATCGAATCTTTATCTAAAAAGTCATTTTTAGTAAACATAACACCTAAAGAGAAAAGTTCTTTAATAACTTCACTCACCGTTTTGTTGATCTTTTCAGCAAACTCATATACCCTGATCTCTTCAGGAATTTCAATAGCACTAACCGCTTCTGCTTCTTGAACTTGAGAAGGTCTACGTCTTCTTTTACGACCTACTCTTTGAATACCTTGCATCACAAAATTTGTTTTTTTAGTCGTTCTAATTTGACTTGGATCAATCTGTTTTTTCTTTTTGGCTTCTTCATTGATCGTAATGCCAACATTAAGATCTGGAAGAACAATCATCTCTTCTTCGTCTGTATCAATATTGGTATCTGCCATCTCAATATTTAATGTAAGATCCAATTTCTCAGTATTTGCTTTTTTCTCTGCAGGTACTTTTTTTACTTTCTTTTTCTTCTTTTGCAATTCACTAGCAGCATTTGAAGCGGCAAACATAGACTCAATACTTCGAGAAGGTGTATTTTCTCTTGAGCCATAAAAAGAGGATGGACTTTCTTTCTCTTTAACTTCAACCTCTTTAACATCAGGTCGTCTCTTTTTAACGATTACCAAACCTCTGCGTTTGCGTACATTGGTTGGATCTAATTTCTCTTCCATAACCTCTTCTACATCGCTATATGCTTCTGTTGTAACCTTGGCAATTTCTTCATCGGGAGAGACTGCTTTTACAACCGGGCCTGTCTCAAGCTCTTTTTCTTTTAAGGTTTTGGTTTTAGGAGTTGTTACTTCATGTACTGTGGGTTTTTCAACGACTGGCAGTGGTGTTTCTACAACTTCAACTATTTTAATCTCTGGAGCTTTAGGTTGAGCAGATGGTTTGCTGGCTTGTGCATTTTCTCCACTTAAAATATAGTTTATGAGTTTTTCGGCATCTTCTGTAGTAATTGCACTTGCATGTCCTTTGACATCCAAGCCAATACCCATCGCTTTTTCGATGATATCTTTATTTTTCATGCCCAATTCTTTTGCTATTTCGGCTATACGAACTTTATCCATTCGACCCTGTCTCCTTAAAAATTTTACCAAATTCCATCATTGCTTTGTGATTTGTTTTGCATTTATTGTTGAGTATTTTTACAACTTTCTTTTCATTGTTTGTCATACATGCCTTGCAGATATAAAAGCTTCTTCCTACATTGGAAAAGAGCACGAGCTTTCCGTCTACAATCTGCAATCTTTGTAAACTTCCTTGTAAAGATCTCTCTCTACAAACAATGCACATTCGTATGGGTTGACTCATTTTTGCGCCTGATTATATCAAATTTTAGCTGTTTTTCAGCTTTTTACGATTTCAAAACCATGATTATCTAATTCGAAGATTTCTACTCTAAACATTCCAAAAGCGTTTTTAAGGGCTATTGCAACTTTTTGAGCATCTTCTGCCCGAACAAGACTAAAAAATGATGAACCACTTCCTGAGAGTGTACTCATCAATGCACCATTTTTTAAAGCAATTTCACGTACTTCAAAAAGCTCTTTTAACTGTTTCATACGACGATGCTCGTGCATACAATCTCTTGATGCTACCTTTAAAAACTCCCAGTTTTCACTAAAAAAAGCTGCTGTAAGTAAAGATGCGCGGGAAAGATTGTAGACCACATTCTTCATTAAATATGACTTTGGAAGTAGTGTACGTGACTGCGCCGTGGACATAGGACGATCGGGGATAACCATCACTACTTTTAATTTTTCACTTAACTCTTTTCTGAGTGTTTTTACTTTGCCATGTTCTACTATTGAACTTGTAAATCCGCCGTAAACAGCAGGTGCAATATTGTCCGGATGGGTTTCATATAAAATTGCTTTGTTTAAAATGTTCTCTTTACTTGCTTTAACACCTGCCATTTCATACGCACTTGCAATAGCGCCTACAATTACAGCAGAACTACTACCTAATCCACGTGAAAAAGGAATATTATTATAAAATTCAAAACGAAAAAGATCTTTTTTGCCTACCAATTCTTGATAAATATCGTAAAATATAGAGACAAAAATATTATTTTTTTTAAGCTTTGCATTTTCTTCTCCCTCTCCTCTAACAGAGATACTCTGATAGCTTGATGGCTTAATGCTCACTTCATTATACAGTGCAATAGCAAGACCTAGACAATCAAATCCGGGTCCTAAATTAGCACTGGTCGCTGGTATTTTTATCTTCACACATCGCTCCTAAACTGCTGGTAACATATAAAGTGGTTCAATTTCATAGGAAAAAAGCGCTTCATCTAAAATTTGAGGCAAAGAAAAATTCTGTTCGACTAAATTTTCTAGGCGTACGGTTGTAATTTCTTTACTCTCTTTAATAAAATAAAGATTTCGCATTGCTCTAATTGGTTTTCCTTTATTAAAAATAAAACTATCACAAGCTAAAAGTGGAATTGTAAGTGCTATACTCAGTGTTCTTAAAAAAATATAAGTAATTTTAATGGCCATGAAACTTCCAGGCCCTCTAGCAAAAAAGAGCCGATTGGGCGTATATTCCTTCATGATTTTCTCAAACATTAAAGGTAATGCCTCGCTGGTTTGTTCCATTGATTCAAACGTTCTAATTAATTGGTTATTTTCATAAATGCCTACATGTAAAGGCGAAGTAAGTGTGATAACAACAATATCAACAGCTGTTTTTATGCGTAAACCTTTTCAAACTCTTGTGCTTTTTCTATACTCAATGTTCTAATTTCATAATTGCTTGGGTCTCTTAAAATTGCTTTGGTAAGTTCGTGATTCAGATTATGACTCCCCGCAAAAGAGGTATAATCTCCAACAAAAGGCGCTCCTAATAAAGAGAGATCACCAATAGCATCCAAAATTTTGTGTCTTACAAACTCATTTGAAAAGCGCAATCCTTCAGGATTAAGAATTTTATTGTCATCTAATACAACTGCATTATCGAGTGACCCGCCAAGCGCTAGTCCCCGTGAGCGTAACATCTGGACGTCTTTGAGAAAGCCAAAGGTGCGAGCACGAGATATCTCTTCGATAAAGTTCTTTTTGCTAAACTCAAAACTATACTCTTGCCTGCCAATAGAAGGATGGGTAAATTCAATCATAAAGTTATACGTTGGTTTTAAACTAGGTGTTACACGTACAAACTTTTTCCCATCTTGAACTTCAACTTCTTTTTTAATAACTAACACTTGTTTCGTCGCTTCAAGTTTCCGAATACCTGCTTCATCGAGCATCATACAAAAACTGGCACTACTTCCATCCATTACAGGCACTTCTGCACCATCTAATACAACACGAATATTATCAATACCATATGCATACACGGCAGAGAGAAGATGTTCAATGGTTGAGATATACGCACTTGAATTGCCAATAACTGTTGCCATTTGTGTATTAACGACATTTTGAGGTAATGCTTGCACTAAAAGCCCTACATCACTTCGATAAAAAATAATACCGCTATTTGCCTCAAGTGGCTCTAGATGTATTTGAATAGGTGTACCTTTATGAAGTCCTATTCCAACACCGCTAACCGCTTTGGCTAATGTGGTCTGTTTCACACAACATCCTTTATCTCAATAACATTATCGCGCATAACGATTTTTTGAAGCACATTCTGTTTAAGAAGCTCTCTATCAATAATTTCCCCATTAAAAATAAGATGTCCCCTCGGGCTTATGCCACTGAGCACAATATAGTCTCCATCACACTGTACCAATCCATCAATAATACCATAAATACTCATACTCTCTTCACAAAACACCTTCGCGCCACTGTTAACACGACCAAAAATAACAATCGGTAGACTCTCAATAATTTCTTCACCTGAACGAATAGGGCGATCATAAAGTTTAAGTTTTGGCAGGTGTTTAGGCTCTGAAGAGACTTCTGAAATCGTCTCTTTCTTAGGCTCTTCTGTAAGAAGAAGGGGGTCTTTTTTGATTCCGCCAAAACGAATAGTGCAGTTGTTAATTTCTTTATAACAAACCCCACTTTGCTCTAATACAAAAGCAATATTCTTCGTTATAGTCCCTTCAACAAGCAAAAAGAATTCCTTCAAAAGAAGTGTATTCTTTCTAAAATAATCTAAAAAAGAGGCTTCATCATCAATTTCAATATGAAATACTCTTACATTCTTTTGTGTTACTTTCATCTATCCATAATCTTCTTTGCTGATTCTATTACATTAAAGACGCTCTCTTTAAGCCATACTTCATCCATCCACTCTTCAGGTCTCACATCTACCCCTTGCACAAACATACCAAAGTGGAGATGGTCACCAAGTGCCAAGCCTGTCATACCTGTTTTAGCAATTGGTTCTCCTGCTTTTACCACATCTCCCTCTTTGACCATAAAACTAGAACAGTGTCCATAAAGAGAATAAACGCCTAGGCCATGTGAAATAATAATATTATTACCATAAATCCCATTTTCGCGCGCAAAAACAACTACGCCATCATTTGAGGTTAACATTGTCGCTTGTGCATTGCTTGCAAGATCCAATCCTAAATGATACGACTCACTCGTAGGTTGTTTATCATATTCATAAAAACGGTGATCTCCAAAACTTGCAACTACTTTGCCGTTACGTAAAGGATAAAAAGCTTTAAGATAAAATCCACTAACAAGTTCTTTTGGAACGTCAGATGTTGCTTTTAAAATATTGGCTTCATTGCCCTTACGCATATCTTCATTGACAAACTTAAATTTCTCTATCTTGGTCAGAGAAGACCTCTCCGGCGCCATTTCAGAAATAAGATCAGCGATTTTACCATCCAAAAATCGATCTTCAAGACCAATGGTTGAAGTTTTATATTTTTTATCCTGTAAAAAATAAGGGATATGTGCTTTCGTTAAGTTACCGGCACGATCGATGGCAACAACAGAAGCGCTAAAACTCTCAATATGTGTTGGCCATGCTACAAAAGAGATATAATATCCATCTTTATAAAAAGGTGTTGGATAAAATTTCTTTCCAAAATTTGTCTCGATATACAGTGATTTCATTGCCTCATCTTGTGCTTTAAAAATTACTGTAGCAACGCCACCTTTCATAATTTTATACGAGCTTCCAATGACATTAACCTCAGGTCTTTTCGTATCCACTTTAATAATAGACTTTTCACTCACACTATTACCTGCAAAAAAGTTCCATTTACTTGTATCAGTCACTTCAACAGTTAATTCAAATGCTTTTTTATTAGCACCAAATCCTGTTTTCGGAAAGGTAAGATTTAAATCAACGACTTTTTCTGCAGTTCTAAACTCTTTGGTTTCAAGCACTACACTTTTTTCACCATCAAACAGGGAAGCACGTACAAAGCGAAGTCCACGATTGTCCTCTATCTGTACTTTTATAGGGTCCTTCAAATTCCACTCTATCTCTTTGGCTAGAGCAATTTTAGGGGCTTCTCTTTCAAATAAGCTTGAATTATACACATAGGTAATTCCTCCTATTAAAACTAGAAAAATAAATCCTAGCGCATACGCTGCTATAGAAGATTTTCTTTGCTGTTTCATTCTTTATCTATCCTTTTTATTTTTTCCACAATTTCATCTCGAAGTGCTTTAGAATCACATACGGAAACTTCAAATCCTGCAGCAGTTTTATGCCCGCCACCTTGATACGCTAAAGCAACCTTTGAGACATTAATATCTTTACTCCGCAATGAGACTTTATAGCCTCCCTCTTTTTCTTCCAAAATCATAATCGCAATCGTTACATTCACAATGCTCCTGAGCATATTCACGATATTTTTTGTATCGTGTCGACTCGCACCTGTCGCTTCCAAAGCTGCTTTATCAAAAATAATGGTGGCAATACGTCCGTTTTCATAAAGATCAAAATGATTCAGCATATAGCCATAAAGTCTTATTTTTGAAAGAGGCTCTCTTCGTTTGACCTTAGAAGCAATTTCTTGGGGATTGGCCCCACATTTAACCAACTGGGCCACAATTTGAAATGTTGACTCGTCCATATCACCATAAAGGAAAAACCCTGTATCATCTGCAATCGCCGTATAAAGACAAATGGCGCACTCTTGACTTATTTCAATCGTATTGGCCTTAAGGAGTTCATACACCACCATACCAGCACTTGTAAAACGATCAACCACAAGATTTATATTTCCAAAACAGTGATTGGTTACATGATGATCGATGTTAATAATTTCATAATCCCCTTCAGGAATTTTGAGTCTATCACGTGTCGAGCAATCACAACTGACAACCAAATCAAAACTCTTTGGCAAGATATGCTTTATTTTAGAATAGCCTGGCAAAAAGTCATACGACTGTGGAAGTTCACTGTTTCTATTGTAATGCGTTACTTTTTTGCCTGCTCGTGTTAGCACATCAAATAAAGCTAAAGCACTTCCTAATGTATCACCATCGGGATGTACATGAGAGACAATAACAATGTGATCGGCCTCAAGCATTCGCTTCCACGCTTGTTGATACATTACAACTCCACTTAGTAGTAAAGTGCAAATTATACTTAATTTTTACTGAAAAGTTATTGATGCTCTTTAACGCGATTTATTCGAGCTTTTATAAACAAATGCTAATACTTCTGCTACCGCTTTATAGAGATTCTCAGGGATAATATCACCCAAACTGCATTTTTTATAGAGCTCCCTTGCCAACGGAGGATTTTCAACAATTTGGATGTTGTAGTTCATTGCAATCTCTTTAATACGCAGTGCCATAAAATCTGTTCCTTTGGCAATGACTTTTGGAGCGGCTTCTTTGTCTTGATTGTATCGAATTGCAATTGCATAATGTGTAGGATTCGTAATAATAACATCTGCTTGTGGAATTTCCTGCATCATACGCTTTTTGGTCATTTGCATCTGAATTTGCCTGATCTTAGCTTTGATCTTTGGATCACCTTCCATTTGCTTATACTCATCCTTCATTTCCTGTTTACTCAT
>JAVHRG010000158.1:0-3235 GCA_036171535.1 Sulfurospirillum sp.
TTTGAGATTATCCTCAAAGATCCAAATGTCAAATCAATCTTTGTGAATATTTTTGGTGGTATCGTAAGATGTGATCGTATTGCAAATGGTATCTTAGAAGCGACCAAACTTGTAGATGTTCACGTCCCTGTGATCGTCAGACTTGATGGTACAAATGCAAAAGAGGCCGCTGAAATTTTAAAAAAGGCCAATATTAAAAATATTATTACTGCAAGTGATCTCAACGATGGTGCTATTAAAGCCGTCGCGTGCGCTAAAGGAAACTAATTATGAGCATATTGATTAATAAAAATACAAAAGTTATCGTTCAAGGTTTTACGGGCAAAGAGGGAAGTTTTCATGCGGAGCAATGTTTGGCATACGGTACAAAAATCGTTGGTGGTGTAACTCCGGGAAAAGGCGGTACAACCCATCTTGGACAACCCGTATTTAATACGGTTCGTGAAGCTGTTGCAGCAACAGGTGCAACAGTCAGTATGGTTTTTGTTCCACCTGCTTTTGTTGGAGATGCTGTTTTAGAAGCAGCAGATGCAGGCATTGAACTCTCTGTTATTATCACAGAAGGCTCACCTGTACGTGATATGCAAAGAGCTAAAGCATATGCGACTAAAAAAGGTATGAAAACCATTGGACCAAACTGCCCAGGTATTATTACCGCTGAAGAGTGCAAAATCGGCATTATGCCAGGTGTCATTTTCAAAAAAGGCAATATTGGCTTGATTAGTAAGTCCGGAACGTTGACCTATGAAGGTGCTAACCAAGTGTGTAATGAAGGCTTTGGTATTACAACTGCGGTGGGTATTGGTGGAGATCCTATCATTGGACTTTCTTATTTACAATTATTACCAATGTTTGAAGCAGATCCTGAAACGGAAGCGATCGTTATGATCGGTGAAATCGGCGGTGACCTTGAAATTCAAGCAGCAAAATACATTAAAGAGTACATTAAAAAACCTGTTGTTGCTTTTATTGCAGGGCAGAGTGCACCGAAAGGCAAACGGATGGGCCATGCAGGTGCAATTATCAGTGGAAGTGCAGGAACGGCTGCTGAAAAGATGGAAGCACTGACGAAAGCTGGAGTGCATGTTGTAAAATCACCTGCTGAGATAGGAAAAAAAATCGCAGAGGTTTTGAAAAAATAATATATTAAGTCTTCTAGATGTTACACTATTGTACAATCTAGTAAAGTATTTTACTAAGCATTTGATATTTAGAGTTAAGATAAAGGAGAATGAAGAATGGGTTTAATTACTGCTCCAAGTAATACACCAGTATGGGTTAATGTCTCTAGGTGTAAAGCTTGTGATATTTGTGTCAGTATGTGTCCAGCAGGTGTTTTAGCAATGGTTCAAGCACCGAACTCGACATTGGGATCGATGATAGAGGTTGTAGCTCCAGATTCCTGTATTGGATGTAAAGATTGTGAATTACATTGTCCAGATTTTGCTATCTATGTAGCAGATAAAAGTGAATTTAAGTTTGCGAAGCTTTCAGAAGCCTCTAAAGAGAGAGCTGAAAAAGTAAAACAAAATAAATTTAGAAAACTTAGCGCATAAGGATCATTGATGGCAAGAGAAGTAATATCAAGCGGCAATGCCTTAGTAGCAAAAGCGGCAATTGAGTGTGGATGTAAGTTCTTTGGAGGTTATCCTATTACACCTTCAAGTGAAATCGCAGAGGATTTAAGCAAACTTCTTCCAAAAGTGGGTGGAAAGTTTATCCAAATGGAAGATGAGATCGCTGGTATCTGTGTAGCACTAGGTGCTTCTATGAGTGGCACAAAGTCTATGACAGCTTCATCAGGCCCTGGAATTTCATTAAAATCTGAACAAATTGGTTACAGCTTTATCACGGAAGTCCCTTTAGTGATCGTTAACGTTATGCGTGGTGGTCCTTCAACGGGTCTTCCAACGCGTGTTTCTCAAGCAGATATCGGTCAAGCAAAATACCCAACACATGGTGATTTTGCTTCTATCTCACTCTGCCCTGGCAGCCTAGAAGAAGCTTATACTGAAACTATTAGAGCGTTTAATATTGCTGAAAAATACATGACACCTGTTTTCGTCCTTTTAGATGAAACACTAGGTCATATGCATGGAAAAGCAATTCTTCCTGATTTAGCAGATATTGAAAAAAGCGTTGTCAAACGTGCTGAATTTACAGGTGATCCAAAAGATTATAAACCTTATGCTGCCGCTCCAACAGAGCCAGCGGTTTTGAATCCTTTCTTTAAAGGTTATCATTACCATGTCACAGGTTTACATCATGGTGACATGGGATTTCCAACCGAAGATGGAACTATTTGTGAGTACAACATTGAGCGTTTAGTCAATAAAATTAAAACAAAATCCGATGATTTAGTCCATTACGAAGAGTTTATGCTTGACGATGCTGACGTCTGTATTATCGCCTATGGAAGTATCAGTCGTGGTGCAAAAGAAGCGGTGATGAAACTGCGTCAAGATGGTATCAAAGCAGGTCTATTTAGGCCAATTACCTTGTGGCCAAGTCCTGTTGCGAAGTTCCAAGAAATTGGTAAAAGATTTAAGAAAATCATGGTAACAGAGCTTAATATGGGACAATACTTAGAAGAGATTCAACGTGTTATGAAACGAGATGATTTTGCGACATTGCACAAAGCAAACGGTCGTCCAATCGCTCCACTTGAAATGGTTGCTAAAGTTAAGGAGATGATGTAATGGCATTTAATTACGATAAATATCTACGTGTAGATAAAATGCCAACCCTTTGGTGTTGGGGTTGTGGTGATGGTGTTATTCTAAAATCTGTTATTCGTGCAATCGATACAATGGGTTGGGATATGAATGATGTCTGTATTGTTTCAGGTATTGGTTGTAGTGGACGTTTTAGTTCTTACATTGATTGTAATACCGTTCATACAACGCATGGTCGTGCCATTGCGTATGCAACGGGTATTAAACTTGCCAATCCTGAAAAACATGTCATTGTTGTTACGGGTGACGGCGATGGTCTCGCCATTGGTGGTAACCATACGATTCATGGCTGTCGAAGAAATATTGATCTTAACCATGTTTTGATCAACAATTTTATTTACGGTTTGACCAATTCTCAAACGAGTCCAACCACCCCACAAGGTATGTGGACAGCCACAGCAAATTATGGTAATGTTGATCCAACGTTTGATGCAGCACGCCTTGCCGATGCAGCAGGCGCTACGTTTGTTGCTCGTGAATCCGTTCTTGATCCACAAAAA
>JAVHRG010000159.1:0-3230 GCA_036171535.1 Sulfurospirillum sp.
AAAGTTTCCATGCTTCAATCGCGAGCAAGCTTTTGATGGAAACATTGGCGTTAAAGAGCATTTCCATCGTGAAGGCAAGTCCGCCTTGCTTGCTTTTGTCTTTGATAAGCAATTCAATTTCACTCATCTGATTTTGCGCAATTTTTTCATCTAAAAAACCTGGATAGGTCATGGTTAAATGGGTCAAAGATTTTTCTAAAATCAGTTGCGATTCATACGACAAAGCCCCTTCATAACGACTAAAATTGGTCATCTTCTTCACCACATAGCGAATGAGACGTATGGTTGTGATAGTACGACACAGGTAACGTCCTAGCCAAAAAAGGTTTTCCGCTTTACGCGTAGGCATCGTGTGAATGGAAACATCCACATAAGGCAATGTGTTAAAAATGGAGCTCATATCAATCGTCTCATCTTCGCCTAAAATCCACAAATCTTTACTCGTTCCACCTTTTTGTGATGAAACTAAAAGAGCATCTTTTGATGAGGATACACGCACCAGCCCACCATTCATCACCGTATAGTTTTCACTTTTTTTCAGAGCATACGCGCGCACAACCGCGTTACGAGGCTCAATTCTTCTATTGGCATAAAAAGGAGTGGTCGAAAAACTAATCTCCTCTTGCGCAACGTATTGGTGTGGATTTTGCAAGATGCTATTTTTAAGTTGTGTTCTCATTTCATGAGAGAGTTTTTTGACCAAATGTGTCTGAATGGCTTCGGTACGATCGATTTTTTTGATAATGAGGCTATCAAAATGCTCTAGCACATACTCAAGCTCATGGCTTTGCCCACACCACCATGTCGCAATTTGGGGCAGTAAAAGCTCTTCATTTAAAAAATAGTGGCAGATGCGCTCCATAAAAGGATTCAGCCCGATGTTCTCCACAATTGCACTGCCGATGGGGTTGATCATGGCAAGATTGCCCGCTCTTAAGCTATCAACCAAACCAGCAACGCCTAGTTTTGAGTCGTTAAGAAGCTCAAGGGGGTCACAAAAGCGATCATCCAAACGCCTTAAAATCGTGTTGATAGGCTTCAAGCCACTCAAACTTTTCAGCCACAAAGCACCATTTTTAGAGAGCAGATCGTCGCCTTCAACCAAGTTTATCTCTAAAAAAGAGCTCAAATAGGCATGCTCAAAATAGGTCTCATTGCGAGGGCCTGGTGTCAGAAGTGCCGCTTTAGAGATGTCACCTTTGGAGAGTTTTTTCAAAAGCTTTTTAAACTCATCGATGAACGGAAGCAACTTTTTGATCTCATGCTCTGGGTAGAGATCTTTGGAGACAATGTTCATCGTTAAGCGATTTTCAACGGCGTACCCTAAACCTGAAGGCGCTTGGGTACGATCATTGATGACCCACATTTTGCCATCAGGCCCTCGTGCCATATCAAGCGCGTAAAAATAGAGCTGAAAATCTTCCATCAAACCCAAAGAGTGCACCGCAGGGATGAACCCTTTATGCCCATAAATTACCTCGGCAGGGATGATATTTTCCTTTAAAAGTTTCTGCTCACCGTAGAGATCTTTTAAGATGAGATTGAACAGTTTGGCGCGCTGTTTAATCCCTTGTTTGATCTCTTTCCACTCTGCTTTGGTGATGATAAAAGGAATCGGATCTAAACTCCACGGGCGATTGCCATTGCCCTCGGGATCATTGTAAACATTGTATGTGACACCGTTGTCTTCCAAATGCCACGCAATTTCTGCTTGTTTGTTCTCTAGCTCTTCACTGCTCATCGCTTCAAGGCGCTCAAGAAGCGGTTGCCAATGCTCTCGCACCCTTAACTGGTCATCAAGCATCTCATCAAACAACGAAGCCGAACTGTAATTATCTAAAAAATTCATCTATTTGGCATTCCATTTACGTCTAAGATCTAAAGTGTGTGGAAATTCACTGCTAATCGGCAGCTCTTGAAACACAAACTGTTTCAGTGCTGTGGGTTTATGTACCACGACGGTACGTTCACTGCCTTCAACAGCATTGGGTATCACAGAACTGCTTTGGTACTCCGCCTCACCTTGAGTGTGGTTAAAGTCCCAAAAGCGGTTAATACGACGGGACTCTGCTTCATAACTGTTCACAGGGAAGGTGTCATAATTGCGACCTCCCGGATGGGCTACAAAATACGTCATTCCACCGATGGAGCGTTTGTTCCATGTATCGACCACGTCAAAGACCAAAGGCGTATCCGCACCAATGGTCGGATGAAGCGCAGAGTATGGCTCCCACGCTTTGTACTTCACGCCAGCGACAAACTCACCCTCCATACCCGTTGGAGCAAGAGGAATCGCCACCGCATTACATGTAAGCGTATAACGCTCTGGCGTAAAGTTTTGCACTTTAACTTGAACGCGCTCTAGTGAAGAGTCCACATAACGAGCCGTCCCTTGAGAACTGCTTTCCTCACCCAAAACATTCCACGGTTCAATGGCAGCACGAAGTTCTAAGTGCATGTTTTCAATGGTTGTCATGCCGTAAAGTGGAAAGCGAAACTCAAAGAAAGGATCGAACCAATTTAACTCAAATGGATAACCTTCTGCTTGTAAAAATTCGACAATGTCGCGTAAATCCTCTTTGACGTAATGTTCTAACAAAAACTTGTCGTGAAGCTGTGTGCCCCAACGAACGAGTTTATGTTTGTACGGTTTTTTCCAAAATACGGCAACAAGCGTTCGTACCAAAAGCATCTGCAAGAGTGCCATTTGGGCATGGGGCGGCATATCAAACGCACGAAGTTCCAAGATACCCAGTCGTCCACTAGATGAATCTGGGGAGTAAAGCTTGTCGATGCAGAATTCCGAGCGATGGGTATTCCCTGTGATGTCGGTCAGCATATGGCGAAATAGCCTATCAGTCAACCAAAATGGCACAGTTTCACCCTCAGGAATCTGTGAAAAAGCGATCTCAAGCTCGTAAAGATTTTCCACCCTTCCCTCATCCACACGAGGTGCTTGCGAGGTAGGGCCGATAAACGTGCCAGAGAAAAGATACGAAAGCCCCGGATGGTGCTGCCAAAAGGTAATGAGACTGCGAAGCAGATCAGGACGTCTGAGCAGTGGGCTGTCTTCGGGTTTGAGAGCACCAATGGTGACGTGATTGCCACCACCTGTTCCGGTGTGTTTGCCGTCCAGCATAAATTTTTCAGTCCCCAAACGAGACTCTCGTGCGTCTTTGTAGAGCAACAGAAGGTTGTCGCTGAGCATCTTCCACGACGTGGCAGGTTGA